>NZ_JAEQCE010000162.1:0-6962 GCF_020738665.1 Microcoleus sp. PH2017_08_TRC_O_A | reverse complement strand
AAGTTTTTTTTGGGAGTTTTCTCATTTAGATAAAATTTGTTTTCAAGCATATTTGGAACAATTGTCGCTTGAATATCCAGATGAATTGCATATCATTCAAGTAGACAATGCTGGCGGTCATCTTTTAAGTAAATCTGAATTGCCAGACAATATTATTTTACTATTTCAGCCTCCTCATTGTCCGGAAGTAAATCCAACAGAAAGAGTATGGGAATATATCAAAGAATTTTTAGCTTGGTTAGTTTTTAGTAATCTTAACGAACTCCGTGTAAAAGTTCAGGAAATTTTAGCATCTTTAACGAATCATGTCATTGGTTTTCTCACAGGATGGTCTTGGATTTTACATTCTTTATCTCTAGCACATCTTTAAAAAAATGGTATCAGACGGACTTTCCCTCCATCTATGCTTGTTTCTTTGACCTCAATTTTGGCATGAGGTTCTGACCATTCTTGTTTTTCTACCAATCGATGTAAACAAGTGTGTCCAATCTTTACTCCTGTCTGAACTTCCATTTCACGGGGCAGCCTTGCAGTAGGAAAGATTAGCTATTTGACGGAGACAGCATTTTTCAAATAATGGAGATAATCGAGTAGATTTCTTGAACTCTAATTTTTCTGCTTGTTTTTCAGTAATTATTAGTTCACCAATACAGCTTTTTACTGTCCGCGGTCGTCCTTGTTCTGTTCCCGTTGCTTGTTTGATAAAAAAAAACCGATTTGTGGGCCCACTGTTTCAAGCCATTGTTGCCTGAGATGTTTTTCAATATTTTCCAGACTGGTCAGTTCACTTGGGGGTGTATTATTATACCAAATTTTAGCAATTTCTGCCGTACAGGATTCCAACCGCTCTAGTTCTTCAGGGGTCATGGCTCTTTTTCTCGACTTTTTTTGACGCTTTTATTAATCTTATACCATTTTTCTATGAAGCTGCATGGAATAGATCCTCTACCTGAAAGGATTTGAGGCGAACCATGAAGTGCAGCTTCATAGTGAATTGGTATTAACTATTTTAGGCTTATTCGGATATTTACAAAACCGGGATGCTCCCCCATCCATCAGTTACATAAAAATAGCATTTCCATTCACTTACTTTGTCCCATAATGGTTCAAATGTCTTAGCACTATGATCCCCTAATACCCATCCTAAAATTCCTGGTTTAAAGTGGTCAACCGCTGTCCACAGCCAGATCTCATCTGTTTTTTTTTACATAAGTTTGTAATTCATCGAGTTCACCCACTTCTGGAATGACTTCAGGATCATAAACATCTGGTAACAGTTTTCCGACTTGTTTTACCCAATTCATTACCGTGGTATGATGAACTCCCTTAACTCGTTCTATCTTTTCCTTTCTTCTTGCCGTTTTTACGGATATGGGTTGATTTACATTCAGGGCATTGCATAAATTATTCCTCCTATTCATACTCTAACTCAGCAACGCCGAATTCCATAAAGCTTGAGCCGATACTGCGCTACGATCTCCAATATGTACACCAACAATTTCCCTAGTCTGGGCATCCAATGCCAGCCAGACCCACTGCTGATTTCCTTTACTATCAACGAATGACCATAATACCATTTTTTTAAAGTTATGACAGACTTTTTCATTGAGCGGAAGCAGATAATTACAACGTCTTGTCGTCCTTTATCTCTATCGGATCTTTAGAAAAATGGTATAACTCATCCATCTGAACACTCAAGCGCTTTTTTTCCTTGGGAGTCCGCGACACTTGCTTCTTAACAGAAGCCGCTTGGCTATTAACGCAGGGCGAACGCATCTAAAGTTTATATTAGTATAATATGGTATATTGGAGAATAATTATTGAGTGCCTACAAAACATTTAAGCAGAGTTCGTTTTTATGAAACTCAAACCTAAAATCACCATTGCCGACCATTTTGCCGACTTAGAAGACCCAAGAATTGAGCGCACGAAGCGCCATCAATTAATTGATATTATCACCATCTCAATTTGTGCCGTGATTTGCGGTGCTGATACATGGGTGGATATCGAAAGTTACGGTCGAGCTAAATACGAATGGTTAAAGAAATTTTTAGAATTACCGAATGGCATCAGGGCTATTTCATTCTAAATAAAACTTTAAGCTGCTCAAGACCGAAGCTAGCAAGACGTTGTGCTTGTGCCATGTTATCGAAACCCTGGTCACGATAAAGGTTAAGGGCGAGATTGCGGGCCAAGGCAAAGAGGTTTGGTAGTGGCTGCACCCGGATGCGGGAAGCATCTTCGCCTTGGGTGACATCACGGACATAATGGACTTTATTCTCGACATGCCAGTAATCGCGAATCCGACGGGCAAATTGTTCGACCGTTTCATTCCAGGAACTGATGTAATAGCGCACTTGGGGTTTTTGAATCATCAGGAATTGCCCCTTGTGGAGATGCCGATAACTGGTGACACGGATAATACTGGTTAAGCCCGCCCATTGGTTCGCATCGGTGAGGGACTCTAGGGTTTGCCACAGTTCAACGGTACGTCGTTCGGTGCGACCATGACCCGATTCCACCGTATGGCAATGGAATTCGGCTTTGAACTGGGCTTTAACGGCTTTGAAAAAATTACCATGATTACCTTTCAGTGCGCCTAAATAGTGGTTTTCCGACGTGATGATTTGCGCGCAAGTTTTTTTTGGGTATTCAGGGCATCAAAGGCAAACACTACACCCCGTTGCGCTAAGTCTTTAATCACCGGGGGCAAGGCTGTAATTTCATTGCTTTTACAGTCCACTGGCTGAATCGGCAGAATCAATCCCCGCTCCACCACATAGACGGTGACTAATTGAATCGCCGGATGGGATTCGGTGGTGCTGGCTGGGGTATCGAGGTTGTATGAACCGCATAACACCTTCCCATCCATCGCAATTGTTTCGCCCGCCCTCGGCTCAATCTGAAAGAATCTCGCCAAACAACGACTATAGGCTTCGTAGTCCAGTTCTAACAGTACACGCCGAATCGTGCTGTAGTTCGGCAAGCGTGATTTCGGTGGTGTGAATAATTCCAGCAGTTCGGAACGATACCCCGACAGCCAATCCTGGAGCGCCAGAAAACCCCGACAGCCCGCACTGATCGCCAAGGTAAATAGACCTCTTGCAAAAAAAATCTATGCTATAATAAAAGATTTTCAATTTAATCCCCCTAGAGCTAACTCATAATTATAAATTGCTGATAACAAATTACAACGCAGACCATAACGGCGACGACGATTCCGATAACGACTCGACAATATTTTAAAAATTTTCAGACTCCGGTTAACGTGTTCAATGACAATTCGTTCTTGTGCTAGAGTTCGATTGTAGTCTTTTTCTAAGAGAGAAAGTTTCCCATTTTTAGGTTTCTTTCTAGGAATATAACTATTGGAATGATAATCTTTTATGCCTTGATACCCACTATCTTGTAAGCTATCTGTTTCGGGATGCAAATGAATTTTACTTTTTTAAAACAAGCTAAAATCGTGGCAATGTCCTTTCCCAAAAGCAGTGCAAATAATTGCTCCTGTCTCTTGATTAATGACCAATTGAGTTTTGAGGGTATGACATTTCTTATTGCCTGAGTAATATTTCTTCTGTTTTTTTTTGGTCGTTCAATAGCTGTTTCTGTGACATCAATCGCCACAACTGCTGGATAATCAGAGTTTTTGAGTAATGCTTTTTTCCCAGGAAGACGAAATTTTCCCGTTTTCATCTTTGTTGATTCGATGTCAATTACAATTCGGCAAATAGTTGATTCAGATACTCCCCAATTTGTCGCAATATGAAAATATGTTCGATATTCTCGCCAATATTCCAATGCGACCAAGACCTGTTCTTCAAGAGTTAGGATAGTCCCACGCCCTCTTCTGTCCTTAGGATTTTCTGACCTGAATTCTTCTAAGGCTTTAACCATTACTTTTAAGGTTTGAATTTTCACACCAAATCTACGTTTAAATTGATGAGATGTTAAATTTAGATAAGATTGATTTTTCATGATTTACTGATTGTGTAACAACCAATATAAGTTTCTAGTATCTTATCCTGTTTCTAGTAAGGCAAAAGTAAACATAAGTTAAGAGTTGGGATTCAATCCAGTAAAGCAAAACTTTCCATTATATCATAAAATTATTTTGCAAGAGGTCTAATAAGGCCAAACAGAGCGCTTGCTCATGGCGTAGTCCGGCTGTCCGGCGCAAATCGGGCAAGTCTCTAAAGGCTGGTTGACTGACAAAAGTCAGTCAAGATCGGGATAAAAGCTGACCCAGACTGGATTAAAGAGAAAAAGAGGGATAAACTGTTCTTAACCAAAAAACCAGTATGAATCGAAATGATCGATCGCCCCTCTCATCTTCATCATAAACTAATGAAATTCGCAGGTCAATACAGTCAGTGGTCAGATTTAAGACATCTAGGAGTGATGTGTTGGATGATGGTTGGTTTGATTGTAGAAGGCAAGGTAAATCTAACCAAATGGATCGACCATGTTTGCACCAAAGCACAAATAGCCCAAAGCACACAGCGAAGATTGTCTCGATGGGTAAATAATCCCCGCATCAACCCAGCAAAACTGTATAGTCCTGTAGTGAAGGCGGTATTTGCCAACTGGAAAGACTCAGAAATTTATCTGAGTTTTGATACCAGTATGTTATGGGATAAATATTGCATCATTCGGATCTGTGTTGTACATTTGGGCAGAGCGATTCCGGTGGGCTGGCGAGTACTCAAACACAAAAGTAGTAGTGTCAAAATCGATACTTATCAGGACCTTCTCAAGCGTGTCTCTAGGCTCCTACCCGTCGATGTCAAAGTCATTCTCTTGGCTGACAGGGGGTTTGCCAATGCCGAATTAGTCCGTTATGTCAGAAAATTAGGCTGGCACTGTCGAATCCGGATTAAAGGCAATTTTTGGCTGCGTCATCCACGGCAGGGGTGGCAGCGAGTGAGTCAATTTCCGGTAGCCATCGGCGAGGCAAAACTGATCCACAACGTTCAAATTCACAAATGTAACTCGCTCACAGATGTCCATCTAGCAATTGCGTGGGAATCTACGAATGGCGAACACTGGTACATTATTAGTACGGAGCCTACTAATCTCCAAACTTTTCGGGAATATGGTTTCCGCTTTACCATTGAGGAAAATTTTCTGGATGATAAATCCTCTGGATTCAATCTCGAAGACTCTAAACTCCGTTCCGCTCCAGCTCTTTCTCGACTGTGCTTAGTGTTAGCGATGACTACTTTGTTCTTGACTGCTCAAGGTGTTGAAGTTGTCATTTTAGGTCAGCGTCGCTGTGTAGATCCACATTGGTATCGGGGTGCTAGCTACTTAAAAATTGGCTGGAGTTGGGTCAAACAAGCTCTGAACAAGGGCTGGAATTTAATTTCTGTTGTCTCTTTTTCTACTAATATTGACCCCGAACCAGTCAAGGCTTCTCGTCTACAACATCAGCAAAGAACTTACAGAATTGAGTTTCAAGCTACCACTGTAGTTTGGGCTAATTAAACTTTTGTCAGTCAATCAGCTCTAAAGGCTTCAACAATTGCTAAAGTACTCATCAGGAATGCTCCGAGAATTAACGACATCCACAGCCTACAGCGAATTACATCCCACATTCCGCAGGTCTTCAAACAGAATAGATGGTTGTGAAATTAAAAAATTTAAACCTGAAGTGATTGTCCAGCAATCAGTTCAGGCTTTTTTAAGTTAAGATGAACGGGTGAGGGTCAAAGAGGAAAAAACCATGAATGAGCCAAAAGAAGCTATAAAAGTCCTAAATTTAGATCATCTAGGAATAGTAGCAGGCATAATAGACGAGATGGAATTAGTAGAAGAAGTAAATAAAATAGTAGGAATAACAACCCAAGAAAAACTCAGCCCAGGACAAGTCATGAAAGCAATGATTTTGAATGGATTAGGATTTTTAAGCGCCCCATTATACATATTCGAGGAATTTTTCGTAGGAAAAGCAACAGAACATCTAATTGGAAATGGAATATTACCAGAACACCTAAACGACGACAGACTAGGAAGAGCACTCTTATAAATATTATCAAACAGGGACTACAAAATTGTTCACAGCAATCGCCCTAAAAGCCGCCCATAAATTCCAAGTAAAAATGAACAGCATCCATATAGATGGAAGTTCAATGTACGTACAAGGAGAATATAAAACCGAAGTCAAAAACAGCAATAAAACAAAAAAAGAAACAGAGCCAGAGACAGCCGAAATAAAACCAATAGAAATAGTACATGGATATTCGAGGGACCATCGACCAGACCTGAAACAATTTATCCTAGACATGATTGTAACAGGAGACGGAGACATACCACTATATTTAAAAATAGACTCAGGTAACATCGACAACAAAAGCGTATTTGTAGAAAGACTAAAAGAATTCAAAAAAGAGTGGACATTTGAGGGAATCTGTGTAGCAGACAGCGCATTATATACTAAAGACAACCTGTCAGCAATGATAGGAATCAAATGGATAACAAGAGTCCCACTCAGCATAAAATCAGCCCAAGAAAAGATTGCAGATATCAAAGAAGGTGAATGGGAAGCCAGCTTAAAAAAAGGATATAAAATAGCCGAAAGAACCAGCGAATATGGAGAGGTCGAACAAAGATGGTTAGTCATAGAGAGTGAACTCAGAAAACAAGCAAGTATTAAACAGATAGACAAACAAGTAAACAAACAAGAAGAAAGAGCCAAAGTATCACTACGCAAGCTTTCTCGGCAAAAATTTGCCTGCAAAGCTGACGCAGAAACCGCCATAAAGAAATTATCAGACACATGGCAATATCACCAAATCACAGAAATTGAATGCCCAGAAAAAAGTCTAAAAAAATCAAAAAAACTGCTCAAAGAAGCTAGTAAAATAGGGCTTGCTGAAAAAGTGAGAAAACAGCATTTAGAAAGATGAGTGAATTCGAGTTCTACTCGGCAATATAAGTTTTGTCAATTTTGTGATGGCGAA
>NZ_JAEQCE010000161.1:0-9552 GCF_020738665.1 Microcoleus sp. PH2017_08_TRC_O_A | reverse complement strand
TCAAATCGAGAGAGCCAATCAAAATCAAAATCAACTGCAATCTCAAATATCCGACTTAGAAAATCAGTTAGAAAATGGGCGTCAAACTCGATCGCAATTAGAGTCTCAACTAGAAACTGCTAACAGAGAGCGATCGCACATTTACGCCCAACTCTCGGAAATGCAAAGTCAAATCGAGAAAGCAAACCAGAGTCAAGCTCAACTTCAATCTCAAATATCTGAGTTAGAACATCACTTAGAAACAGTATATCAAGAACGGTTGCAGCCAACACCGGAAATTACTGCAACAGCGGAAGAATCACCAAAAGCTGAATTACTAGATAAAAACGCCGAGTCAACCCCAGAAGCAGCAATTTTGAAAAATCAAGAATTTGTAGTTTCTCAGCAAGGCGAAGGTGACTATACCACTATTAGCGAAGCCCTAAAAAATGCTGTTTCAGGTACGCGAATTTATGTGCATCCGGGTGTGTACAAAGAAAGTATAATAATCGACAAATCTGTGGAAATTATCGGCAACATAGAAGCGGGTAGCGTCACTGTTGAAAGCAGCGATTCAAACTGCATTCAAATGGCAACAGACAGCGCTTTAGTCCGAGGATTGACAATTAAAACAACAGGAAAATATTACGCTGTAGATATTCGCCAAGGCGAGTTAATCGTAGAAGACAGCGATATCACTTCTGCCAACTATTCTGTGGTAGTAATCTGCGGCTCTAATGCTAATTCAGTAATCCGTCGCTGTCAAATTCATGATGGAATATGGAACGGAATCTTTATCTCGGATAATGGCAAAGCAACGGTGGAAGATTGCAATATCTATAATAACGGCACTCTGGGAATAGGTGTCGGATTGGGAGGAAAATTGATTGCGCGCAGGTGTAGAATTAATGGTAATGAAGGTGAGGCGATCGCAGTTTACAGAGATAGTATTGCTACGGTGGATGATTGCGATTTAACCGGCAATACTGGGGGTGCTTGGCGGATTGCAGATAACGGATATATTCGCGGGAAAGGCAATCAAGAATAGAAGAAGTCATTAGTCATTTGGGACGGGCTAGAAGCCCATCCCACAAAAATCTTTTTTATTGTGGGATGGGCTTCTAGCCCGTCCTAATTATTTTTGCAAGAAGTCTATAATCTTAAACAAAAGACTTAACCGCATTTGCCAAATCCGCCGCATACTCTTCGTGCAAGCCCAAAGAACCAGGGATAACTCGCGATTCTACTCCCGGTAATTGGGCTAATACTTCCATTTCCGCCTTAGATTTGGGCGGTGCTTTCTCAGCAATTACAACCATCACCGGCACTGCTAATTCTTGGAAGTTGGCGACAAATTCTTCTCGGGTTTTTGCCGGATCTAAACCACCAGTTACAAAAGCCGCCGAACCAAATCTCGCACCTACTTGCTGCGTGACTTTCCATTTGTTTTGGATGAAATCGGGGGTGACTTTTGCTGCATCCGCGTAGACGTGGCGGCGGTACATTAAACCCAGGAATGACGGCGCAGTGTTCAGTTTGTAAAGGAATTGACCGAGTAAGGGCGATCGTACTAATTCTCTGACAATTCCGTGCCAGCCGCTTTGCTGTTTGCTCATCGTCGGTAAAGGCCCGCGCCAAGTCGGTGCAGCTAACACAATTTTTGACCAAACATTCGGCTTTGACTGCGCTAATTGCATCGCATAACCCGCAGCGTGACCGGCCGCAACTACAGCCACAGGACTGCTAAAAGTAGACTCAACAAAATCCTGAATAAATTGATGATATAATTGCGGTTCGTAGTCGGTGCGCGGGCGATCCGAGTCGCCAAAACCAGGCCAATCTACACTCACAACTTGAAAGTTAGGCGCCAACAATTCCGCTAAAGGACGCATTTCTGCTCGTGTTGAAACCGTACTGAAAGCTGGCAGCAATAATACGGTGTTTCCTTGTCCTCTGGTTTCGTAAATAACTTTGATTTGCGTTCCTTTCCAGTTCCAGAGATATTCTTGAACTGTCGCGGGATAGCTGCCATAATTAGATTGGATTAAATCAGCAGTCTGAGTCACAGCTTTTGCTCCTGTTAATTTGCTTCTGCTTGCGCGCTAACTTCGCAACCCAGTGCCTTGTTTCTCATCATTTGAAAGATGTTATAAAATCCGTTAGCGCGAGAAGGTGTCAGGCTCACATTCAATCCCGTATCTTGAATAAAATCTGGGGTAACGCTGACTATTTCCGCAGGCGTCAATCCGCTTAAACCTTCGACGAGCAAGCCAACTAATCCTTTGACTAGCTGAGCGTCTGAATCGCCTTCAAAGGAAACTTTTCCGTCGGCTAAAGTTGCGGTAATATAAACTTGTGACACGCAGCCAGAAACTTTGTTCTCTGGCTGTTTATTGCTTTCGGGAAATGGTGGGAGTCGCTTGGCATACCACAGCAGTTGTTCGTAGCGCTGTTTCGGATCGGAGTGTCGCTGGAAGCGCTGGACAATTTTAGCTAGGGTTGGCGGTAGCGCGGTATTTGCGGACATGATTTCGAGTAGCGGTTTACATCGCTAATATTATACATTTCATTTTAGCAGTCGGTGCGGGCGATCGCCAATCAGAATAGGTTATTGTAGAGAAAAATTGCGTGAAGCGTTCGCTCTCCCCTTCCCGAAGGCTAGCTATCCCGTTATTAATCGCCCTACAAATCTCAACGGAGGAAATATGGTATTTGGTGCAGTTGACGAACATTGGTGCCGAGTTGTGATGAACCGCGAAACTCGCAACATCGTTAAAAGCTTGCAGCCCGATCGATTAAATACCTTAGAAATCTCTGGCGACAGTTGGGGCAAATTAGAATCTTTTCAAAGCTATAAATCCGTCAAATATCCAGAGTTTGACATTTGCGAGTGTTGCCTCGATCAAACATTTGATTTAATCATTGCCGAACAGATATTTGAACATTTACTGTGGCCTTACCGCGCTGGCAAAAACATCTATCAAATGCTCGACGAAAACGGTTATTTTTTAATAACTATACCGTTTTTGATTCGGATTCACGATTACCCTAACGACTGCTCTCGCTGGACAGAAACAGGAATCAAATACCTGCTGGCTGAATGCGGTTTCAATTTAGAGCGCATCCAAACAGGCTCTTGGGGAAACCGCGCTTGTATTGTGGCAAACTTCTCAAAATGGGAATATTACAATGCTTCCATTCATTCGTTAGCAAATGAGCCGGATTTTCCCTTAGTAGTATGGGCTTTGGCGCAGAAATAACACCCCGATCGAACAATTTGAGATTTGAAATTTTTGGTTTTAGATTTGGGATTTTAGATTTTAGATTACCGAAGAAGACTGCGCCAAACTACGAGAGAGTCGATCTTACAAAACAACGTTAGCTGAAGCAGTCTTGGCGATCGCGCTCAACTCAAGTCCAAGGGCGGCAAACCGCGCAACTGACGCAGGGAATTGATGCACAACTGACAGTCGCAGCCAAACAGCGCCGCCGCTGCATCGCTTTCTTCCTCCGTAAAATCTAGCATCGCCACCGGTTCTTGATTCGGGCGCTGCCAACCGATTCTGGCCTTGGAATTAGCAGCAGCAGCCTTACCGGGAAGGCGCATACAAGTCAGACGTTGGGCGTGGGGCGATCGCACGCAGGTTGGCGCATCAGCCGATTTACCCGGTGTTTCGCCTATGTTTTGAGTTTGGGCGATCGCGCTCAAAGACATCAGAGATCCAAACAGCGTCGGACTTACAAGCAAAGTGAGGAGCAATCTATTCATGTGTCGTCCATAAGAACTTTAACGTACACAGTAGCGGATTATCTGTGGCAATTCAACAAGGTTTTTGGCTTGCATCAGTACAGTTTGCCGTTATTAAGGTTTAAAATCCGAATATTTTTTTATCAAACTTGCAATAATTCCCCGTATTGGCAAGCAGATTTTTGCGATCGGTATCGCCTGTGCTTCCCAGTTTAAGATTTGTTGCAAGTTTAGAGAATTCCCTTAGCTAGTGATAACAAAATCATTCAATGTGGGTAAAATAATGTCAGTCAGGGCAACTCGAAGCAGCGCACAAGTTTACATCGGAAACCAGGTGGGGAGTGATGAGTACAGTTTTAGTTGTGGAAGATTCCCGCAGCCAGCGGGAGTGCATTTCACATCAGTTGAAATGCAGTGGATTAAATGTAATTCAAGCATCTGACGGTGTGGAAGCACTAGATAAAGTTGAGAGAAGTTACCCGGATTTAGTATTATTAGATATCGTCATGCCCCGCATGGACGGTTACGGTGTTTGCCGTTTAATCAAAGCTAATCCCGAAACTCGGAATATACCAGTAATATTTTTAACCGGCAAGGGACAGCAGCTAGCTTTGTTCTCCAGGGCGATCGATCGCGCCGAGGCGTATGTTAGCAAACCTTGGCAGCCCAGGGAACTTTTGGCAACCATCAAAAAAGTCTTGATGAATGCCAATATTAAGTTCGATCGGGCTTCGGCTGACGCTTGGACGGAATACGGCATTTTAAACTTAAGTACCATTGAATTGTATCAAAGTCGCGCCGATGCTTGGACAAAATACAGCGCCCAAATTATTAAATTGTACGATACCAGCATAGCAGCTTTTCAGCAAGCTTTGGCAATTGAACCGACTCACTCGACAGCCAACAAGTATCGCAACCGAGTTCAGACTATCCGGGCAATTTTGATGAAAAAGATTGAGCAAAATCAACCTTGCAAAGTCTGCGACTATTATTACGGCAAAGATGGTATCAATTGTGCAGTACATCCCGCTGGTCGCCCTCAGCCTTTTTGTCGCGATTGGGAGTTTAATTAATTCAACTACAATGAAAACAAATAACCGCACCAACTTGGAAAAACTGCTGCAAGAAAGAAACGAAAACCCCCAAAGAATGGCAGAAATTGACGCCCAAATTAATGCAACTTTTCGTCAAAATCACACAATCTTGGTAATGGATATGTCGGGATTTTCTCGAACAACTGTCCGTTACGGAATCATTCATTTTTTGTCAATGATTCACCGGATGCACGGAATTGTCAAACCGATAATTGCGGAATGTGGCGGTACTGTTGTTAAGGAGGAAGCAGACAATATTTTTGCAGTATTTCCCGATGTAAAATCTGCTGTGGAATCTGCAATTGACTCTCTGAAACAAACGGTGGCTGTCAACACGACTCTGCCGCCGGATATGGATATTTACCTCTGCATTGGTATTGGCTGCGGCGATGTTTTGATGCTGGAAGGAGAGGATATGTACGGATCGGAATTTAATCTAGCAGCCAAGCTGGGAGAGGATTTGGCGGAACGGGGAGAGATTTTGCTTACCTCAGCAGCGTTTGAAAAGTTTGAAGGTGATAAGCAAGATTGGGAAAGAATAGATTTTTCGATTTCGGGTTTGGAGTTTGTGGCGTATAAGCAGGTATCATCTACTTAATTTATCTCAGGTTTTTTTCACAATATAAAATAGAAAATTGATGAGAAACCCAGTTCCTTCGCAAATACCCGGTTAGTCTACGATTTTTAGTACATTCCTCGACGCAACTTGCACTCTTATAGAGGTTAGTCTTCTGGTACGTTGTTGCGCTTCAGCGCTCTTTGATATATAAAGTAGAAAAGGGTCATAAAGCGCAACAACCTTCAAAGAAAATTGCACTCTTATAGGGATTAGTCATATAGCCTTTCTCAAAAAGGTGAGGTATGACTGACAGGTTATATAACCACTGAAACCAAGAGGGCTCTCTTCCCAACAACGTCCGCGAATCTTTCGCTAGATCCGCTATAAATTAGAAAAGAGCGCTGAAGCGCAACAACGTACCTTTATTTAATCTCAAAAAAGATAGAGTTTAAAGAAAACAGGATTGACGCATTTCTAACCACTCGTGCGTCCAATAAATTAAAAAATCAGATGATTGACGAACAAAAAAATTGGCAAACTATCAATTTAGCGAATATTCAACAGAGGCTGGCTTGGGTGCAACAACAGCCGGATGGAGTTGTGTTTTGCAAAGAGTCGGGAGTTCACTATGTTGCAGTTAGAAAAGATAAAGGTCAAATTAAGCTATGTTTAGTAGAAAAGGTGAATTTGTATACAGATTTATTGCAATCTGTGTTCAACCTCAACAATCCTCTGCATTTAGTTTCAGAATATACCCAAGCGATGATGTTGGGTTTATTGTGGCAAAATCAACCTAAAAAAGTTTATATAGCTGGGTTTGGCGGTGGCAGAATTCCGTTAGTTATGCACCATTATTTGCCGGAAACTGTTGTAGAATGTGCTGATGTAGATGCGATCGCGATTTCAGCCGCCATTGAGTGTTTTGGAGTGCACTTCGACAGCAGACTCAGCGTAGCAATCCAAGATGGGAGAGAGTATCTAGAGCAGCAAAGCCCAGATATGCAGTATGATATAATCATGACTGACGTGTTTTTTGGCAACGGCTACTTTCCGCACCGGCTAGCAACTAAAGAATTTTATGAACTTTGCCAAAAACATTTGTCAACCGCTGGAGTTGTTTTAGTAAATCTGCTGCAAAGAGATGAGTTTTATGCCCAAAAGGTGAAGACTTTTCAAAGCGTGTTTTCCCAGGTATGCGTATGCCCTTGGAAGGATATTAATAGTGTTTTAATTGGGACTAACGGCCCTATTTTAGACAAAGACGAGATTGTTTCCAGAGCAAAATATGTGCAAGATGGACATGAATTTTCGTTTTCCTTGACAGACAGAGCTCTTGATGTGAAAATAGGTTCAGAATTGTCTCAGATTATAGCTAATTTAGACCAAGCTCAAATTTTGACCGACGATTTGCCACCCGCCGGTTATTTTGATTCTTGGTTATTTTGATATCCAACACAACAAAACTGGTTCGTAGTGAGGACTTTAGTCCTCTGAAAATGAGGACTAAAGTCCTCACTACGAACTTAATTAGTATTTTTTTTACCGGATTGGATATAATTTATCCTTTAATATATTCAGCCATTTGCTTTTCTAGGCGATCGATCAATGTATCGACATCCGCTGCTGCGAGTTCAAAACAATCAGGGGGTGCGGGGTCAATTTCAAACAAAATTAGCTTGATTTCACCTTCGCCGATCGCCAAAATCGCTACCTCTTTCTCCGGTTTGTGAGCGTTTAGCACTCCTAAAATTTCCTGAATATGACTTTTAACTTGACGGTTTAACTCTTCTACTGCCTCTTTTTTACAGTACACGAAGCGTGGCGTTCCGGCAATATCAATGCCCAAAATATCGTCGCTTTCCTCTCCTCTTTCCTGAAGGAGTCCCCAAGCTAAAGCCGCCAATTCTTGTTTGTTGGCTGCTACAAATTTATCTAATTTGCGGCGCCAGTTATTTTGTTTTTTTTCTTCTGAATCAGGGCTACCAAATAAAAACATTTTTTCTCTTTGCTTGTAGAAACTAATATCTTACGGTTATTGGTTATTTGTTATTGGTTACTGGTTACTGGTTATTTGTGATTCGTTATTGGTTATTTGTGATTCGTTATTAGCAGACTGTGAATAACTAATTACCAATGCCAAATGCCCAATGCCCAATGACCAATTACCAATTAGCAAATTCAACCTAAAAGCGCAGCGCTTTTATTTTATACCAGATTGCACCCGCCAGAGCGACGCATAAACTCCATTATGTTCGATAAGTTGTTCGTGATGCCCCGATTCTACCACTCGCCCCTGCTCCATGACAAAAATGCAATCGGCATTACGGACAGTAGAAAGACGGTGGGCGATCGCAATTGTAGTCCGATTTTTGGTAATTCGTTCGAGCGATCGCTGAATTGCGGCCTCCGTCTCGTTATCCACCGCTGAAGTAGCTTCATCCAGAATCAAAATCGGCGGATTCTTCAACACAGCCCTCGCAATCGCAATCCGCTGCCGCTGTCCCCCCGACAATTTTTGACCGCGTTCCCCTACAATAGTGTTGTAACCGTCCGGCAATTGCGCGATAAACTCGTCAGCTTCCGCAATTTGAGCAGCATTTACTATCTCTCGATCGGTGGCATCAAAAGTGCCGTAAGCAATATTTTGGGCCACCGTACCGTGAAACAAGAATACATCTTGACTCACCAATCCGATCGCTCTCCGTAAATCTTTTAAATTCAGGGTAGTTAATTCTATGCCATCGAGATAAATCTGACCGTATTGTACCTCGTACAGCCTCATAATTAATTTTACCAGCGTACTTTTTCCCGAACCAGTCGCGCCCACAATTGCCGTAGTCTTCCCCGCCGGCAGAGTCAGGGAAAAATACTGCAAAATCGGTTTTCTTTGATTGTAATAAAAGGTAACATTTTTAAATTCCAGCGTGCCTTTAATCGAACTAACCGGCAGCCGAATATCACCCGTGCGAATTGCGATCGGCGTATCCAACAAATTCATCACCCGATTAGTAGAAGCCATGGCGCGCTGGTATCGATCCATAGTATCACCCAGGCGGGTCAGGGGCCACAGCAACCGCTGCGTCAAAAACACCAAAACGCTGTAAGTCCCTACAGACAATCTGCCCGCCACTACCTCCAAACCGCCCAGAAATAGCGTTGCAATAAAGCCCAGGAAAATCACCACGCGAATTAGCGGAATAAAAGCTGCCGAAATTGCGATCGCCCGTCGGTTACTTTGGCGGTAAGCTTGACTTTGGGTTTCGATGCGCTGAGTTTCATAATCTTCGGAAGTAAAACTTTTAATAGTAGTAATTCCCGTCAGATTATTCGACAATTGCCCGTTCAAAAAACTCACCTTTTCCCGCACATCAGCATACAGTGGAGCGAGGCGATTTTGAAATGCAAACGAGCCCCAAATAATAAAAGGAATTGGCAGCATTGACAGGATAGCAACAGCAGGAGATGCTGCAAAAAAAGCGGCGCTAATCACAATTACCGTCGTACTTACCTGAATCACTTCATTGGCACCACCGTCTAAAAAACGTTCCAGTTGATTGATATCATCGTTGAGAATCGAAATCAAACCGCCCGTGCTGCGTTCTTCAAAATAAGCTAATTCTAATTCTTGTAAATGGCTGTAAGCTTCCAGACGCAAATCGTGTTCGATATCCTGAGCCAAATTGCGCCACAAATAATCATAGGCATATTCAAAAACCGATTCCAAAGTCCAAACAATCAAACTCAACAAAGTAATGATTGCGAGTTGCCAAACGACATCTTTTATGCCCCACTTAGCAAGGATAGAATCTTGTTGTTTCACCACCACATCAACGGCAATACCGATTAATGCTGGTGGCGCTAAATCAAAGAATTTATTCAGCAGCGAACAAATACTTGCCAGCCAAGTTTTCAGGCGGTAGCGGCGCCCGTATTTCAGCAGCCGCTTGAGGGGATGGACAGGTTTAGAGGGATTTGGTGACAATTGAGGATGGGGATAATTGGACAAGTTTTAGATTGTGCAGTTATTTTTATGGTTTTAGGAACGGGCTAGAAGCCCATTCCACAATCTTTGGAATTGTCTTTGGGAACGGGCTAGAAGCCCATTCCACAATCTTTGATTTTTTCTGCTGGAACAGGCTAGAAGCCCATTTTACAATCTTTGAAATTGTCTT
>NZ_JAEQCE010000018.1:0-61394 GCF_020738665.1 Microcoleus sp. PH2017_08_TRC_O_A | reverse complement strand
TTATTCCTGTAGTTTTAGGACTGTGGACTAAAATTACTAACGTAGATGTCTAACATTGACTACTTTTGGGTAGCTTTGTCCAGGTTTTTACGAGCGGTTCTTCCTGGTTGATGCCCAGGATCTCGACGAGGCGATCGCGATCGCCGCCCGCATTCCAGGGGCGCGCGCCGGCACGATCGAAATCAGACCAGTAATTGAGGTCGCGGGATTACCTAAGAATTAGCTTTTGCACTTCTTAAAGACAATTTGAGTGCAAAAGATAACGCCTAAAACTCAACAAACAGGAGCAAGCCATGCAACTCAATCCTTATCTCTTTTTCAACGGTAACTGCGAGGCAGCTTTCAAGTTTTACGAGCAATGTTTTGGGGGCAAAATCGTCACAATGCTCACTAACGCGGATGCGCCAACTGCGGAACCAAAACCCTGTGAATTATCTACTGATTGGCTTGACAAAATTATGCACGCGTGTATGGAATTCGGAGCGTATCGCTTGATGGGTTCTGATTGTCCGCCTAAGTTTTTTGAAGAAACCAAAGGCTTTTCTGTACAAATCGCGATCGACGATCCAACAGAGGCGGAACGTATCTTTCACGCCCTCGCTGAAAATGGCACAGTGAAGATGCCATTCGGGCAAACTTTTTGGGCTTTTCGGTTTGGAATGCTCGTCGATCAGTTCGGTATACCGTGGATGGTGAATTGCGAGAAAGCTGCCTAAATCAAAGAGAGGCTTAACTGTTTCCGTCACTTCCGCCACTAGAACGATTAGTAGAAACACCATGCAAAACAGTCAAAAAATCACACCATGCCTCTGGTTTAACTTTAATGCCGAAGAGGCTGTCAATTACTACCTGAGCATTTTCAATAACAGCAAGATTTTGGAAGTTTCGCACTACGGCGATGCCATACCCGAACACAAAGGCAAACTGCTTACCCTGCTGTTTGAAATTGAAGGGCAGCAGTTTCAGGCACTCAACGGTGGGCCGCAATTCCCATTCACTGAAGCCATTTCCCTCAGTGTGGACTGCGAGACACAAGAAGAAGTTGACACGCTGTGGAGCCAGTTGTCCGCAGGTGGAAGTGAAAGTCAGTGCGGCTGGCTCAAAGACAAGTTCGGGCTATCTTGGCAAATCGTACCGCGATCGCTCACAGAAATGCTGAAGGACAAGGATGCCGACAAGGCGACGCGCGTGATGCAAGCCCTGTTCGCAATGAGCAAGATTGATGTTGCTCGCTTGCAGCAAGCCTACAACCAGCAATAGCCAACAACGCAACAACTACCATTTACTTTCCCATAAAACAACAAAAGGAGAAGACCGTGGCTACTAAAATTTTCGTCAATCTGCCCGTAAAAAAGCTCGATCGATCTATTGACTTTTTTACTAAACTCGGCTTCACCTTCAATCCTCAGTTTACTGACGAGACAGCCACTTGCATGATTGTCAGCGACGACATATTCGTCATGCTTTTGACTTACGAAAAGTTCAAGACTTTTACGCCCAAAGCAATTTGTGATGCCACCAAAAGCACAGAAGTGCTGGTGTGTTTATCTACTGAGAGTCGAAAAGAAGTTGATGAAATGGTTGAGCGGGCGATCGCCGCTGGTGGAACAACCTATAATGAACCACAAGACCACGGGTTTATGTATTCCCATGGATTTCAAGACTTAGATTGTCACATTTGGGAACTTGTCTACATGGAACCAAGCGCAGTAAACCAATAGTCACTGCGTTCACAATGGAAGAAAGATTGCGATCGCCATTACAAATGTAATACACTGGTTACAACCTTTGAGATGATGATGCAAATGCGGATTGAACCTTACGACGCTCAACAACTGGATGCAATCATTCGCCTTTCTCTTCGGGCATGGACTCCGGTATTTGATTCGATTCAGAAAGCGATGGATCTGGATGTCTACCAGAGTTTCTATCCCGATGGTTGGCGCGTCAGCCAGCAAGAGGCTGTCGAAGGTGTCTGCGCTGCGGAGGATACAAATGTCTGGGTTGCTATTGATGCAGGTTCCACCGTGGGCTTTGTCGCCGTGAAACTCGATTCGGAAAGCAGCATGGGTGAAATTTACATGATCGCTGTCGATCCAGACTTTCAAGGTCGTGGCATTGGCTCCGCTCTGACAGAATTCGCTGTAAATTGGATGAAAGATGCGGGGATGTCTGTTGCAATGGTCGAAACCGGAGGCGATCCAGGTCATGCCGCAGCACGTCGCACCTATGAAAAGGCGGGTTTCGGGCTGTTACCGATCGCCAGATACTTCAAAAAGCTGTAGATTTGTCGATCGGGTGGAACGTTATTGTCATTGAACTCGTCGATCTGGTTACTTCTTCACAAGATAAATAAGCGATAATATAGTAGGAAAAATTGATGATTGACCATACTGGTATTAACATTAGTAATTTCGAGAAAAGCAAAGATTTTTACACCAAAGCCTTAGCTCCACTTGGTTATCAATTGCTGAAAGAGTTTGATGCTTCTGTGACTGGTTCTATATCTCTGGCAGGTTTTGGAATAGACGGAAAGCCCGATTTCTGGATTACACAGGGAGAGGTAAATACCCCTAGAATTCATATTGCTTTCCGCGCAGAAACTCATGAGATGGTTCAGGCTTTTTACACAGCAGCGCTAGCAGCAGGGGGGCGAGACAATGGTACTCCGGGTTTGCGAACTCACTATCATCCTGATTATTATGGTGCTTTTGTTTTAGATCCAGATGGACATAATATGGAAGCAGTATGTCATTTTCCTGTTTAACATTAATCAAGGCAGTGAAAATAAAATTTCAAAAGTAATGAATGATGATAAACCTCCGCTCCGCCACCTCCGCTGATTTAGCTCTACTGCGACATTGGGATGAGCAACCTCATGTGATTGACGCAGATCCTAACGATGATTGGGGTTGGGAAATAGAACTCGATCGCACTCCCGACTGGAGGGAGCAATTAATTGCTGAAATTGATGGCCGTGCGATCGGATTTATTCAGATTATCGATCCAGCACTTGAGGATAGTCACTACTGGGGCGATGTTCCAGCGAATCTACGTGCGATCGACATTTGGATTGGAGAAGAGACAGATTTGGGCAAAGGCTATGGCACACAAATGATGCAGCTTGCACTGACTCGATGTTTCGCCGACTCTGCTGTGACGGCTGTACTCATCGATCCACTGGCCAGCAATACCCGCGCCCACCGCTTCTACGAACGTCTTGGCTTTCAATTTGTTGAACCGCGACAGTTTGGTGACGATGACTGTTTTGTTTATCGCCTGAACCGGGCAGATTGGCACCCCAGTAATGAGAATAACGCTCAATGACTTGTTCGTTGCACAAGCATCGCCCTGGAAAGGAGGTTAATCAATGACAAAAATCGTACTTTATATTGCAACCAGTCTGGACGGTTATATTGCTCGTAAAGACGGCAGTATTGATTGGCTTACAGCTTTTGAGACGGACGAAACTGACCACGGGTATGGTGAGTTTTATCGATCGATCGATGGATTGGCGATGGGACGCAAAACCTACGAACAGGTGTTGAGCTTTGGCGAGTGGCCCCATCCCGGCAAGCCATCCTACGTTTTTACCCAGCAAAGCCGATCGCCCGATCGCGATGATGTGTTATTTACCTCCGCAACGCCCGATCGATTTCTGCACGAAATGGAGTTGCAAGGACTCAAACGAATTTGGCTAGTTGGAGGTGCAGAATTAATCGCCTCATTCCTCCAATGTCAACTGATTGATGAATATATTCTGTCGATCGCACCTATCATGTTAGGCGAAGGAATTCCCTTATTCTTGCCATCTCCCATGGAGATGAAATTAAAGTTAATAGAAGTACAGAAGTATCCGACCGAGTTAGTTCAAGTAAGATACACCAAATATAAAAGTAAATAAAAAATACAGACAAAGGAAGCTTTCACATGAGCAAAGTTCGCATTTAATTCTGCTGAGGAATCAGTACAGGTTTTATTGATCGAGTGATGTCTAGCTTTAAAATGATTAGAGGCGTACCAATTGCATCGGGATAGCGACGGTTAACAACAACTTTGAATGCCAACTCAATTTGAGTCTGAGGAAAGTTTTGTGAAACCCATGCTGGCGAAAAATTGTATTAAGCAGACGATGGTGACAGTCCTAATAATGAATGTAATTGTTGGCAATCCGTTTCAGCAACAAACAATCTCAGATGTACCAGATAGGAATCTCCTCAGAATACAGTCTTATCGTCAGTCAGTTTTCCTGTTCTTGAATTAGTACAGGTCAAGGGAATTTTCAAGGTCAAAATTCATTCTTTATTGTAGAATATCTTTGAGCAAACTCCACAGCAGCAATCGGGTGGGCTCAAAGCCTCTGTCCACAACCAGAAGTTTGATGAAAGCCGACGAACTCCCGCGATTGCTATCAGTCAAGCCCCTCTCTATCCCAGGGCTGATTTATTCTAATATCAATTTACGATTTAAATCTGGACAAAGCTTTTAGTAGCAAGGAAAACAGGAGTTTTTAATAATTTGCTAAGCCTGCTACAGAAAGATCTACCCAACGCCTCATAACATAAGGGTTAGAGAGATTGGAAAATTTTAGAAGGAATCAGCCCTGCTCTCTATCCCAATCTCCTGCTGCTTCAAAAGCAGAGTTTGCCTAATATCGATAGGGACTGTTGACATTTGGTAAAATCCCCATGTATTGTTAACGGAAAATTAGTACCCCGTGAGGACGGTGATTATATCTATTCAGGCGATCGTCTCAATTGAGACTGATTACCAGGAATATTTGGTGAGGTCAGACAGGAAAATGTCAGTGATGCAACCGCATCAAAATCTCGCAATCGAAATCGAATCGGATTTGCAGCGGTATGGTTAACGGCTTGAAAACACTCAGGCTGTTATGAGTTTCCTTGGGCGCTGCCCTACAGCTTGCTTGGAACAATTGAGATCAATGGTAATGGCGCCGACAAAGTTATTGTCAAACGTGCTCTGAGTATGAAGGCACTAGCTTTGAGTTCTAGGAATACAGAATGGTCAACTCAATCGCATTTTCAGGGGTGAAGGGTACGGTTGTCAAAGTTGTTTTCCAGGAATGTAAATTCGTTGAGGATTTTATGCCAAACTCTACTTTGAAATCATCGATCCCAGAAGCAAAACTCGAAGCAGTTGAAACAGCAATTCAAACTGCTTTTAATACCAGAAATGTCGAAAGTATCCAGCTTCTAACTGGAGGGTTCTCCTCAGCGCTGGTTTATAAAATTACCGTGAATGGTAAAGCTTATGTATTAAGGCTGATTATGCAGATCGATCCGCTCAGCGATCCCGTTCGGCAATATGCTTGCATGAATTTGGCCGCAGAAGCTGGCATTTCACCACAGGTTTATTATTTCAGCACGGAAGATGCTTTAGCAATTACCGACTTTATCGAAGCTGTACCTTTGTCGAAATATGTTGGCTCGCGAGATGATTTGCTGGCAGAATTCGCAAAAATGATTGAATCGATTCATGCTACCTCGCTTTTTCCAAAATTCGTGAATTTCATGGATGGCATTGACGGTTTTATTCAGGAGTTTAAGGCTTCAAAAGTATTGCCAGAAACTGCAACAGCAGAAGTTTTCAAATATTACTCAGAAATCCAGATGGTTTATCCGCGTCACGATCGCGATTTAGTCTCAAGTCACAACGATTTGAACCCACACAATATTCTTTTTGATGGCAATAAATTCTGGGTTATTGATTGGGAGGGAGCCTTTGGGAGCGATCGCTATGTGGATTTGGCGATCCTTGCCAATAGCTTTGTCACCACCGAAAAGCAGGAAAACATCTATCTAAAGGCATACTTCGGTGACGCACTGGATGACTGCAAGCGCGATCGCTTGTTCCTGATGCAGCAAGTTTGTCACATTTTCTACGCGCTACCGTTTATGAAGTTTGCTGCGGCGTTGCGTCCCCCCAATTTCGTCCATGACAGCAGCATGGATACGCCTGGTTACAGACAATTTTGCTGGCAACTTGGGGCTGGTGAAGTTTCGCTTAATTCCTATGAAGGAAAACTATTGTTTGGAAAAGTCTTGTTGAACGAGGCTTTGCACAATATGAAAACAGCGCGATTTGTAAGAGCGATCGAGCAAATGGCATAATAAGATATGATGTTCGCAACCTAACTCTGTGAATTCAGATTCCATCTCTTGAGAGCAAAACAGTTCCATAGATCGCGATTAAGGGGTAGCACATTGATTTCCACAGCAATGCAAAATCAAGAAATCACAGATTTTGGAATCAAACTGATTGCAACGGTGAATGGGATTGCAGCCTTACTGCACTTGGGTTTCTGGATATTTGCTTTCCTGCGGCTGCCCCGTCCATCGGTTGTCGAGACAGAAGCAGAACGTGTTGACCTAATCGTGACTTACGGGTTGGGAGTTGCGGATCTTTTATGGTCTGTACCTCTGTTGATTGTGGGTTGTTTTTGGCTTTACAATGGCAGGGAAATTGGTTGGCTAGCGGCACAAATGGCAAACGTGCTTTATTGGTACTCTTTTACGTTCATTCTGATCCGCGAACTGAATGCTAAGTCTATTCGTTTTGGCACCCTGCTATTTTCGCCGTTTGCTATGTTCTCGCTGTGGGCGGCCTGGTATCTATGGCAGGTTCGCACCATGTTTTATTAACCAGAAAATAGATTAGATTAATAGTGCAGAAAAAGTTCTAGCTGGATGATTCTGAAGCAAAACTACTGGTTGGAAAAGTCTTGTTGAACGAGGCTTTGCACAATATGAAAACAGCGCGATTTGTAAGAGCGATCGAGCAAATGGCTCGATAAAATCTACGCTTTAGTCATGACATTCAGGGAAATTGCCTGCGTTTAGTAAGCGGGATAGTTAGATATAAATTCCACCTTTTTGCCGATCGTTGAATGAAACATACCGCAATTGATATGCCGCGCATTCCCACCGCGCCGAGTTCAATTCAGAAGGGAGTTCCTCTGAAGCATCTGCTTGGGTCAGAAGCAGTTGATTGTTTGGCACACAATATCTTGCTCGCGTACCCGCAATTTGATGAAAAATCGTTTCGTCAGGTTGCGTTAGATGGATTGGATTCGCTTGAACTTATGGAACGCGGCCGACATCTGGCATTAGCACTCCGTCAATGTTTGCCTGATAAATATGCGACAGCTATTGAGATACTTGTGGCTTCTTTGACACCGCCACTAACTCAAACAGATGGACTCAAACTAGCAGTATTTTTTTATCTTCCTCATATTTGTTTCATTGCTAAGTATGGTATAGAACTAAAAGATAATGATGGACAAGATCCGTTTGAAATATCCATGCTTGCCCAATACGAACTTACCAAACGGTTTAGTGCGGAGTTTTCCATACGACCGTTTCTAATTCAACAACAATATCGCACCCTTTCGCAACTGCTTGATTGGACATCGGATCCAGACCCCCATGTCCGTCGTCTTTGTTCTGAAGGTACGCGATCCAGACTTCCTTGGGGAACGCGAATCCCCGCTTTCATCGCCAACCCAGCCCCCGTATTCCCAATCCTTGATGCCCTGAAGGACGATCGCAGCCTTTACGTGCGTCGCAGTGTCGCCAACAATCTGGGCGATATTGCCAAAGACCACCCCGAACAGGTATTTGCAATTTGCGATCGTTGGCTAAACGGTGCCTCTAATGAAGTCAAATGGCTCATCCGCCATGCTCTTCGGTACCCAGCAAAAAAAGGAAATAAAACCGCTCTCCAACTTAGAGTCGCAGCTAAATAACGAAAATCACTTTAATAAACCTCTCCTAAAAAGATTCTGGAGGCCTTGCTATATGACGATTTTAAAATACAATAAAAATAAAAGTGTTTTTGTTGCGTAAGTCATATTTGAATTAAATTTCCAATCAAATATCGATCGAGAAGGCAGAACCATGATTGAGACGACTAATCTGCAACTACTCCCCGTCGAACGGATACACATCAAGGCTTTTTTGAGCAGTAAAAGCGAGCTGGCAGAACTTTTGCAAGTCACAGTACCTAATAACTGGCCGCAGTTCCCTCACCGAAAACGAGCGGGAAGCCCCGGGCTTTAGACATGGGGAGGAACGCGGCTGCGACTTATTTAGTCGCCTACATCTTTTTTGAGAATAAATCTTTTCATAGTCGCCTACAAAATGTTTTTTATTGGCAAAATCCCACCTTAAATAAGATTGCTATGCTAATCTAATAATCAGGAGGAAATAGAAATGTTTGGATGTCAACAAAATCTCATTAGTCCCGATAATAATCTCAAAGCAATTCTAGAATTCCTGTGCAGTGAGTCATCAAAATTGACGAATTGCGGAATTTATTATGCTCGACAGATGTACTTCAAGACTGGTAAAATACCGACGAGGGCAGAGTTACACAAAGTGTTAGGCACGGAGAATCAAAATCTGCATTACAAGGCATTCTATTCGGACACGGCACAGCAGATTTTAACTACTGTCGCCGAGTCTTTTAAATCCTATATTGGACTTCTAGAAGGCATCAAAAAAGGGACGGTAACTCAAAGACCTAGATTACCTAATTATCGACAAGGTGGTCTAGCTTTGGTGACTTATACAGGTCGCTCCGTTCGACTTAAAGACGGACTTTTGAGATTTCCGCTGGGTACTAAAGTTAAAGCCTGGTTCGGATTGGATGCTTTTTATCTACCTTGGCCTACAAACTTAGACGACAAAGCAATCAGAGAATATCGAATCCTACCTAGAAACGGCTGCTTCTATTTGGAATTAGTCTACAAAACGGCAGATATCCAAGCAGATGTAGACCCATCTAAAGCTTTGATGATCGACCACGGAATGAACAACTGGCTAACTTGTGTTAGTAATATAGGAACTAGCTTGATCGTTGATGGGTTACATTTGAAGTCGCTCAATCAAGGATACAATAAGCGTGTTGCTTTTTTGATGTCAGGGAAGGCAAATGGTTATTGGTCAAAACGACTGGCGCGTTTGACAGAAAATCGCAATCGGACGATGCGAGATGCTATTAATAAAGCAGCTCGAAAAGTGATAAATCATTGCTTAAGCAACAATCTTGGTACTGTTATATTTGGTTGGAATGCTGGCATGAAGAATGCTATTAATCTTGGCTCTCAAACCAATCAGAATTTTGTGCAAATTCCGACGGGTAGACTCAAGAATAGAATTGCTAAACTGTGTGAAGAATACGGGATTAAGTTTGTAGAAACGGAAGAGTCGTATACTTCCAAGGCTTCATTTATTGACCTTGATTTGCTACCTAAATTCTGCGAAAAACTTTCGTGGGTGGCAACCTTGTGGTAAACGAGTTAAGCGCGGATTGTATCGTACTCTTGAAGGTTTGTTGATTAATGCAGACTGCAATGGGGCAGCGAATATTGGTCGAAAAGTAGCGGCAACCTTGGGGATAAGTCTCAAGGGAGTCAGTAGAGGTGCTTTGATAACGCCTTTGAAAGTCCCTTTGTGGTCTTAGTCAAGAATCCCCCTGATTCATCAGTGGGGAGTATCAAGCATTTTCCCTCCCTGAGGATGAATCCTTACCGCTTCCTAATGGTTGGAATGGATATTTGTTTATTCACCCGCAACAGGCAGTGCTTGTGGGTAATGGAGGTTTCAAAGGTGAACCAAATGAGTCGGGCATTGTAGAAATTGGTTATGAAATAGCTGCCGAATACTGGAATCGCGGATTGGCAACTGAGGCAGTACAGGGGCTAATTGACTATGCTTTCGATCGCGAGGAAGTGCGAGCAGTCAACGCTCATACTCTGGGTGAAGCTAATGCTTCCAATCGGGTACTACAGAAGGTGGGGATGCGGTTTGTGTCCGATGTTGTTCATTCTCAATTAGGTACAATCTGGCTCTGGCAGATCGATCGAGATTCTGCCAATCGTTGATGGAATTGATGAGGATTTTTGTAGCAAGGTCAACAGGTGCGATCGATCGCCCGCAATGACTCGCCAGTTGTTTCGAGCATCCGCTTTAACACTCGCTGCATCACCTGTGCTTCATCATCATGTAGAATATGCTGGATCTGTCAAATAAATTAACCACAATTATTGTAGAGACGGGTTCGCGGGCGATCGCAAATATCAGCAATAACACCCGCAAACCGGATTTGATTGGGAACTTTCTAAGCTCGCAAATCGCCTAAAGCTTTCAAGGCAAATTGTGGCAAAGCCAACATCCTGCGCCAGCGCCAAGGTTCTTGATAAAGCCGGTACAACCATTCTAAATGATTGTCGCAAAACCACGCCGGTGCGCGGTCTTTTGTTCCAGCCCAAATATCAAAACTGCCGCCAACTCCCACCCAAATTGACTGCGGACAAAGGTGGCGGTGTTCGGCAATCCAAAACTCTTGGCGCGGCACTCCTAAGCCGACAAAAATAATTTTTGGCTGTATTTGTTTGAGGCTTTCACAGAATTCTGTTTCTTCCTCAGCAGAAAGATAGCCGTGTTGAGCAGAAATAGACAATCGATTAACTTTTTGCTGCCAACTTTCCGCCGCCTTCGCCGTGACTCCGGGCGCACCTCCAAAGAAAAATATTGGTTCGGAATTCGGCAATTTTCCGGCCTGTTGCAGCAGCGATTCTGCTAGTTCAATCCCCGGAAACCGCTGTGCCGATTTGCCGCGCATTCGCAAATACAGCACTACTCCAGAACCGTCGGGTATCACGAGCTCGGCAGAGCGAATTACATCGGCTAAAGCCGGGTTTTGTTCGGCTTGCATTGCCATTTCAGCATTCAGCGTCACGACGTGAGTCCCTAACCCTTGATGCAGGCGCTCTATCAGCCAACCTGCATAATCGTCTAATATGTGAACTGGTAGTCCCAGCACTGAAAATTGCGGGCGCGATCGATCCATATTTCTTTCTTTGAGATTCCTACACACCTAGTTGTTTAAATTAGCTTAGTTTGGCGATCGCCCTCAGACAAGTCTCGGACGCAAAAAACCCGATTTTTGGCACCAAAAGTCTGTTAAGTCATCATTCTGTGGCCGATAAACCGGGTTTTTGGTCGAAATCGCGATCGCCCGTTAGCGTTCAATTTTCTTAACAGAGCCGTCAGCGTACCATTCCATCGGCACGAGTTCAATTTTACCATTAATTTTCACTGTAGAGTAGACAATCTTTACGAAAGCAACGCTGTTGTTATTGTTGTTGCGGCTAGACATGGCAAATACCTTGTTATGTTTGTAGAACTTGAGAAATGATAGAAACTCTGATATATTTAAAAGTCTATTCACCGCAATTCGGCTCGCATCAGGAAAACTAAGGAAAACGAAATGGCGATCGCAACAACCCAGCGGCAAACCCGGTTAGATTATTACTACCAGCAAATCAAAAACGTCATCCTCAAACGCCAGAACCCAATAACCGGTTTGCTGCCGGCGAGTACGGCTGTTAACGCCCACGGCGACTACACCGATGCCTGGGTGCGCGATAACGTGTACAGCATTTTGGCAGTGTGGGGTTTGGGTTTAGCTTACCGCAAAATTGATGGCGATCGCGGCAGAACATTTGAACTCGAACACAGCACAGTCAAACTAATGCGCGGCTTGATGTTTGCGATGATGCAGCAAGCAAACAAAGTCGAACGTTTTAAAAATACTCAATTGCCCCTAGATGCCCTGCACGCCAAATACAATACTCAAACCGGAAACATTGTTGTCGGCGATGACGAGTGGGGACATTTGCAGTTAGATGCTACCTCTATCTTTTTGTTAATTCTTGCTCAAATGACGGCTTCGGGATTGCATATAGTTTTTACAATCGATGAAGTCAATTTCGTCCAAAATTTAGTTTACTACATTGGCAGAGCTTACCGCACTCCCGATTACGGAATTTGGGAAAGAGGTCATAAAATTAATCGCGGCAATGCCGAATTAAATGCCAGTTCTGTTGGCATGGCAAAAGCAGCGCTGGAAGCAATCAATGGATTGGATTTGTTTGGAGTTAACGGTTCTCAAGCATCGGTAATTCACGTTTTACCGGATGAAATTGCCAGAAGCCGCATCACTTTGGAATCGCTTTTGCCTCGCGAATCTAGTTCAAAAGAAGTAGATGCTGCTTTATTGAGCGTGATTAGTTTTCCTGCTTTTGCTGTGGAAGACAAAGAATTAGTAGCGCGGACTCGCAATAAAATTATTGACAAATTACAGGGAAATTACGGCTGCAAGCGGTTTCTGCGGGACGGACACCAAACAGTTTTAGAAGATGCCGATCGCCTGCATTACGAACCGACAGAATTAAAGCAGTTCGATAGTATAGAATGCGAGTGGCCGCTATTTTTCACTTATCTGCTCTTGGACGGCATATTTGAGGGAAACCAAGCCCAAGTCGAAGAGTACCAGGAGCGTTTGGCATCTCTGGCAGTCGATCGCGCTGGTTTACCTTTACTACCAGAATTGTACTATGTCCCTGCCGTAAATATAGAAGCCGAAAAATTAAATCCCCGCAGCCAGCAGCGCTTACCCAATGAAAATGTTCCCCTAGTTTGGGCGCAAAGTTTGTATTTTCTCGGTCAATTGCTGAACGAGAAATTAATTGCAGTGGGGGATATCGACCCGCTAGGAAGGCATCTGTCAGTCGGCCAGCAAAGAGAACCTTTAGTGCAAATTGCCCTGTTAGCTGAAGACGAAGATTTGCAAGCAGAATTAGCCGCTAACGGCATAGCAGCCCAAACGCCCAAGCAGGTAGCACCAATTCAAGTCCGCCAAACTAAGGAATTATCCGCTATTTACGCGGAGATTGGACGCAACGATCCGCTAGGCTTAACCGGGCGCCCCGTGCGCCGTTTGCGGAGTTTGACGACTTCCCGGGTGTTCAAAATTCGCGGAGAGGCGATCGTATTTCTCCCCTCATTTTTGGACAGAGAAGAATTTTACCTAACCCTAGACTACCATTTTCTAGTATCTAAAATCCAAAGTGAAATCGCTCACATTCACCGCCACTGGTATCAGTTAGGACGCCCCACAGTAACGCTGATGTTAACTCATGCGATGCTGGAAACCGGCCGGGAAGCATTGTTAGACTTGATGAAAGAACTCCGGGACGGACACTGCAAAAACACGCCAGTTAAACTCGGGAATCTCAACCAGTTAATGCTGACTGCGGGTACGGAAAGAATTGATTTCATGCACGATTTTGAATTCACCGAATCTCCGGTAACAGGTGCAATAGAAACCCGCAGCTATCTCGGTTACAATCCCGAAAAAACTTGGCCTTTGGGTCACACGCAAGAATTCAAACTAGAGTGCGAAACTAATACTAAATTGCTGCTCGCTAGCCTGCGCGGTTCAGAGAACTTGTACGAACAAATAGAGCTGCTGCACACATTGATTCGACTAAAAGGACTAAATTTCGATACAGGATTTGGAGGCGCCGAAGCAACAGTAAAAGTTGTGGATTTGCTCAACGAAGTTTATACAAAAGCTGGAGAAAGTTCGCAGTCAAAAATCCAATGGGCAGTCATCCGCCATGCTGCTGGATTGCTGGACAAGGTTGATATCAGCTTGTCGGATGCGGTGACAGACATTTTGGTCAGGCAAAAACAAATTGCTGTGGGGAAAGCCTACAGCGAAGATTCGGTGATTTCGCGGCCTGGTTCTTACATGGAAGTGATGGACAAAATCCGCCAATTCTGCGGAGAAGATGTTCGCGATCGAGTTCTCACCCAAGAAGTTATTATCTATCTCAGCGTCCTAATTAAAGCCGAACCGCAGTTATTTAAAGGTCTGCTGACACTGAGAGTTAGCTACTTTATTTTGTTGTTAACCAGCGAATTAGCCCGCGAATTGGGAGTTACGCAAAACGAAGCTTACGAACATTTAATGCAGCTAAGTCCCTTTGAAATCAAAAATCGCCTGCGCCAAGTTTTGACAGAATACGAGGAAATGAATCAAATCCTCAAAGAGCAAGAATCCCTGCGCGTCAAACAGCCGGAAAAAGATATTGAATGGGTAGTCGCGCCTGTTTTTGAAGAACCACAAATGCCTGCGGGAGGATGGCGTCGCAAGCGGCAAATGGAAGGTGCAGTCAATCGCGTACCGAAAGATTTTTATCCGAGTGTTTGGGGATTGCTGCGGCACTGTAAAGGCTTGATTATTGGCGACAAATTAGAGCGCCGAAATCGGTTAGATAGCGATGTTATTTTATCGGAAATGACGCCGGGTGAAAAGAATTTTGCGCTGCAAATCGAGCATTTGCTGAACAAGATTGTGGCACCGGAATATCGACAAGTAAATATTGAGGCGCTGATGGAGTTGGCTGCGATCGCCCAGCGGAATCCAGAATTGAAAGTAGAAGAATACATTGTTTTAGATGTATTAGTCGGTCACGCGGTGCGGCTGAATTGGCAAGGAAAACACCCGGAAAGAGCGGACAGGTATGATGAAGATAAGGCGGCGGCGTGGCAAGGTTTTTACAATACTTCGCCCTACGTTTGTGCGAGTCACGTCCTCGATGCTTTCCGATTCTTGACGACGTTTGGATAGGTAGTAGGGTGTTGTGAATTTAAATTGCATATTCGGGGTGGTGCTGCGAAGCCCACCCCACTAATTGTTTGATTGTTTTTTGGGACGCAGTTACTACCCCTAAACTACAAAACTCCTTTAGAGCTCGGAATCCGACTGGCGCGCCGAGGATCGATCGCCACCGCCATCCGCAGAGCCCGCGCAAATGCCTTAAACGCGGCTTCGACAATGTGATGAGAATTCCCGCCCTGCAACTGTCTGACGTGCAGTGTCATTTGAGTGTGGTTCACCACCGCAGCAAAAAACTCTCTCACTAACTCGGTGTCGTAACTACCGATGCGCTGGGTGGGAATTTCCAAGTTGTAACTTAAATGAGGCCTTCCCGAAAAATCTAGCACTACTTCAATTAATGCTTCATCCAGCGGGGCGATGAAGTGTCCGAAACGAGAAATGCCCGATCGATCTCCGACAGCTTTTGCTAGGGTTTGACCTAAGGTAATGCCCACATCTTCGTTCGTGTGATGGTCGTCGATCGCCAAATCGCCGATCGCCTGCACGTCCAAATCGATCAATCCGTGAGAAGCAATCTGCTGCAACATATGGTCTAAAAACGGAATTCCTGTAGACGCCTTGCAAGTTCCCGAACCGTCGAGATTGAGGCTGACAGTGACATCCGTTTCGAGTGTTGTGCGCTTCACCAAGGCGGCCCTGGCGATCGTGTTACTAGAAATTGGAGGAGGTACAGGCGGGCGATCGATTATTTCCATAATTCGCAATTGGTCATTCATTAGAATTAATTAGTAATTTGGGATTAACACTTTTGTAGCGAACAAAAGACAGTTATTGACAGTTGACTGTTTGCAAATCTTGCTGTCAACTGTCTAAAAACTTCGCTGTCAACTGTCAACTGTCAACTGTCAACTGTTTAAAAGCTGTTACATTCCCATGATTTCGTAACCGGCATCGACATACAAAACTTGACCCGTAATCCCGCTAGATAGATTGCTGCACAGAAAAGCCGCAGCATTTCCCACTTCCTGCTGAGTTACCGTCCGCCGCAGCGGTGCCACTTCCTCAACGTGGTGGATCATGTCCAGAATGCCGCCAACTGCTGACGAAGCCAGAGTCCGAATCGGGCCTGAAGAAATGGCATTTACCCGAATATTTAACGGGCCGAGTTCCGCCGCCAGATACCGAACATTCATTTCCAAAGCAGCCTTAGCAATTCCCATGACATTATAATTAGGAACTACCCGCACACCGCCCAAATAAGTTAGCGTGATAATACTGCCGCCTTCGGCCATCAGCGGTTTAGCAGCAGCACAAAGCCGCACCAGCGAGTAAGCGCTAATATCCAAAGCATTGGAGAAGCCTTGACGCGAGGTGTTGCTGAAATCTCCGGAAAGTTCGTCTTTGCCGGCAAAAGCCAGACAGTGAACTAGGACATCTAACTTGCCCCATTTGTCGGCGATCGTTTTAAAAGTAGACTCGATTTCGCTTTCGTCTTGGACATTGCAGGGCAGATACAGACTGGGATTGAGCGGTTCCACGAGTTCAGCGACTTTGCGCTCGTGCTTGCCTTTTTCGTCCTTCAAATAAGTTATGCCGAGATTAGCCCCAGCTTTGTGGAGCTGCTGGGCGATGCCCCAGGCGATCGAGCGATTGTTGGCAATGCCCGTAACAAGAGCATTTTTTCCGGTCAAATCTATCATCTGTATTTTTTTAAGAAGCAACTAGCACCGTTCTCATTGGCTGTATGCGACAACCCCGCCAGTTTAGACACAACCGATTCAGATTTAACTGATTCAGACACAATTGAGACACAATTGATATTAATTTTGCTGTGGAGCTAGATGGGGCGGAATTGAAAAAGTTAAGAGAAGGGCTAGATTTAATCATACAGCGTGTGCTTACCTTAACATTAGATGACAGTAACAGAATCCCTAGAGATTGGAGGTTGGGCAGTATATTTACTCAATAAGGTTAATCGACAAGTTACAAAGTATTGATTAGTACAAAGGATCTCGTCGTGACACATGATAGACCGCTAGCAGCCGTGTTCCGCCAAATCAGTGGCGGGGCGTTTCCGCCCATTGTCGAAAACTTTGAACGGGGCAAGACAATTTTTTTCCCTGGAGATCCGGCTGAGCGCGTCTACGTTCTCATTAAAGGCGCTGTGAAGCTCTCCAGGGTGTACGAAGCAGGGGAAGAAATTACAGTCGCCCTCCTGCGCGAAAACAGCGTATTTGGGGTGCTGTCTCTGATTACGGGACACAGATCGGATAGGTTTTACCACGCGGTAGCCTTTACACCGGTGGAATTGATCTCGCTGCCGATCGAACAAGTGGAGAAAGCGCTCAAGGAAGACCCGGAATTGTCGATGGTGATGCTTCGGGGACTGTCATCTCGGATTTTGCAAACCGAGATGATGATCGAAACGCTGGCACACCGAGATATGGGTTCGAGACTCGTCAGCTTTTTGCTGATTCTATGCCGGGATTTTGGGGTGCCGAGTACGGATGGGATTACGATTGATTTGAAGCTGTCCCATCAGGCGATCGCCGAGGCGATCGGCTCGACGCGGGTAACTGTGACTCGTTTGCTGGGGGATCTCAGACAAGAAACAATGATCTCGATCCACAAGAAAAAGATCACAGTTCACAATCCGGTGGCCTTAAGCCAGCAATTCACTTGATGCCGAGAAATTATACGATTTTGGATTTTGGATTCTTTCTTCAATCCAAAATCCACAATCTAAAATAAGAAATCGGAATGACTGCTGGATACATCTTAATATTTGTAATGTTAGTGTTGGGCGGCGTGATCGCTACTGTTAGCGATCGCCTTGGGACGAAAGTCGGCAAGGCCAGATTGAGTTTGTTCAAACTGCGCCCCCGCGATACCGCTGTTGTAGTGACAGTGATGGCCGGCAGCATCCTGTCAGCCATTACTCTGGGCATTTTATTTGCTACCAGCAAGCCGCTGCGAACCGGAGTTTTTAGCATAGACGAGATTCAAAAAAGACTCAACAACGCCCGCAGAGAAATCAAACAAGCCACTCAAGAGAAAAATCGAGTTGAAACTGAATTAGCTCAAGCTTTGGCGGCTCAATCCCAAGCTAAAGCCAATTTAGAGCAAATTAATCAATCGCTCCAAGCAGCTAATGCCGAGCAAGCTAAGACGCAAACAAAATTAAATTCGCTGCGGGCCCAACTTAACAGCGTGCAAGCAGCCAAGTCTAAAACTGAACAGCAGTTAAGTCAGGTAGAAGCGGCTAAATCGCAAACGGAAGAACAGCTTGCTACTGTGGAAGCGGCTAAATCTCAGACAGAAGAACAATTGAAATTGGTGGAAACGGCGCGATCGACTACCAGAGTTCAGCTCGATCGCACTGAGAATCAATTGAAGACTGTTTCAGGGCAAAAAACGACTTTGAGCTCGGAAATCGCCCAACTGCAAGCGGAACGCCAACAGTTAATCGAGCAGCGAGAGCAGGTTAAAACTCAAATTGCTCAGCGGGACAAGGAAATTGCCCAGCGAGAGGCAGAAATTACAAAACGAAATGTGGCAATTGTCGATCGCAACAAGCTAATTGCTGAGCGAGACAAGGAAATTGCCCAGCGTGCGGAAAATCTCGCCCAGCGCGATCGCATAATTGTCGAGAGGGACAAGGTAATTGCCGAGAGGGAAGCACTTTTAGAAACCCTGGGACAGCAACAAGCTCAACTCGAACAGCAACAAACTTTATTGCAGCAGCAAATGCAAGTTTTGGAACGCGATTTTCAAGCCATCCGCGAGGGAACAGTTGCGATCAGGCGCGGTCAAATTTTAGCTGCTGGTGTTGTTAGCATCAAAGAAGCGGGTACGGAAAGCCGCGCGATCGATCGACTGTTGCAAGAAGCAAATAAAACCACCGTCGAACTGATGCAGCCGGAAAATAATAAGGTTAGAGAGCAGGTTATTCAAATTACTAAGGCGGAAATCGATCAATTAATCAGTCAGATCAAAGACGGTAAAGACTACGTGGTGCGGATTGTAGCCGGCGCTAATTACCTGCGACAAGAAAAGGTAATTAAGGTATTTGCAGAAGCCGAAATCAATCGAGTGGTGTTCCGCGCTGGAGATGTGATTGCAGGGGTTGCTGTCGATCCCGTAGCTTTACCTGACGAACAGGTGCGACAACAGTTGCAGCAATTGATTGAAGCTTGTCAATTTCGAGCTCGGTTAATTGGTGTTGTCGGCGGTAGAGTCCAAGTTGCGGACAATCGGATTGAAACTTTGGGCGGTTTTGTCGATCGACTACAGCAGTACGATAAACCATTGGAGGTTCGGGCGATCGCCGCGGATGTCACTTACATCGCCGGGCCGCTGAAAATAGATTTAGTTGCTCTGTCAAACGGAGTCGTGGTTTTCCGCACCGGACAACAAGAGCCAAGTAGAGGAGATTTGAAACTTAGATAAGAAGTGCGATCGATCTATCGAATTTGATGAAATATTTTGGGCGATCGAACCGCAATTTTGCTTGACATTTTCGCGCCATTGACATATCATTAAATCATGGGAATCCGTGTCGCCATATATATAGCAATCGTAGGGTATGTCGCCACCAAAAATCTGGAAGCACCACCAACAATCTCACAGCGACGCACCGCACCGCTAAAAGGTCAAAGAGAGAAATTAAGAATCGATCCCTGAGATATTGACATCACAAAACAAAATTTTACTCAATTAAAATGCAGGACAGTGCGGTGTAATGTCAGAGAATCAAAATGAACCCAGAGAATACGATGCTGTCCGTGGCGGACAAAATTCAATTCCTGTCAATGCCGCGGTACTCGGAGGCATACCCGGTGTTAAAAGCCGCTTAGCCTCACCCATTGTCGAAGTGAAAATCGCCGCACTCTCCGAAGCACTGAAATATGGAGAAGCAGGCTTAGATGTGATAGTGCAAGCCTTGCGCGAGGAATCAATGCAGGTGAAATTTGCTGCCTATTCACTCCTGAAAGATAGAGATGACTTAAAGATAAAACCGCAGTTTCAAGACTATCTCCCTACATTTGAATTTGATGTCATCACAGTCGATGATAAAGGAAAAGAAAACAGTCGCATCAAGTCCTTTGCTCATTACTTCAGAGAAGACTTAGGTAATGGAGTTGTACTAGAAATGGTTTACATTCCTGGCGGCACATTTATGATGGGTTCGCCAGCAACAGAATCAGGTATATACGATCGCGAAAGTCCGCACCATCAAGTAACAGTACCCGCTTTTTATGCAGGAAAATACCCCATCACCCAAGCACAGTGGCAAGCAGTGATGGGAAATAACCCATCGCACTTTAGAGGTGAGAAACTGCCTGTAGAAACTTTAGGCTGGGATAAGGCTGTAGCATTCTGCCGGAAAATTTCTGAAAAAACAGGCAAGATTTATCGCTTACTTTCGGAATCTGAATGGGAATATGCTTGTCGCGCCGGAACTGCAACACCTTTCTATTTTGGCGAGACAATTACCACGGATTTAGTTAATTATAATGGGAATTTTCCCTTCGGTGCAGCACCGACGGGACGTTACCGCGAACAAACAATGGATGTGGGGAGTTTTCCCCCCAATCCCTTTGGACTTTATGATATGCACGGTCAGGTTTGCGAATGGTGCAGCGATAAGTGGCACATTAACTATGACGGCGCACCGATTGACGGAAGTTCTTGGGAAACTGGAACAAGTAATTGCCGAGTGCTGCGTGGTGGTTCGTGGTACAACTATGCGGTGTATTGCCGTGCTGCCCGCCGCGACTGGATCCCTGCGGGCCACTCGTACAGGTGCAGGGGTTTTCGTGTAGCGGTAGCTTTGACTGTCCCTTCCTCCCTGTCTTCCCTGTGAGGACTCTTCTCTACTCTCTAGATAGTAGGGTGCGTCGCCATCTGCAATTTGCAAATCAAATCGACAATCTCACAGCGACGCACCGCCAGAATCAGATACGCCTTCTGATATCATGTCTGGTCGATTACCATAACAAAAAACGGTTTGTAGTGCGGACTTCAGTCCGCAATATTGAGCGGACTTCAGTCCGCACTACGAACGAATCTTGCTGCGGTCAATTGATGGGACACGATATCAATTAAAACGGGGAAGTAAAGATTGTGGCAAAAACCCGGTTTCTGATTTTAGGCATTATATGGTCGCACGGATTCCCATGATGATATAATATGTCAATCCTGCAAAAAAGTCAAGTAAAATAAGTACGATCGCCCGCCAAGATTTTGAGACAGTCAAGAATGCAAGTATCAGATTAGATATAAGTTGGCGATTGAGTTAGCCGGCGCTCAAGCCCCTGTAAAAACTTATTAAATGAGGACTAATAAATATGATTTTAGGTTTCGATCCGGGGAAAGACAAGTGCGGCATCGCCGTGATGGGTAGAGATAAGAACATCTGCTACCATCAAGTAGTGCTGTCCGACGAAGCAATATCTACCATTCAATCACTGTGCAAACAGTTTCCAATTGAGTTATTAGTCATGGGAGACCAAACAACTTCCAAAAGTTGGAAACAAAAACTGACGCAGAGTTTGTCGCCCTTTATAAAAATTGTGCAGATTGACGAGAGGTTCAGCAGTCTAGAAGCGAAGGATCGTTACTGGGAAATGTACCCTGCGACGGGACTTTCTCGCTTGATTCCCCAGGGAATGCGGACTCCGCCGCGGCCTGTAGATGATATTGTGGCGATCGTCCTAATTGAAAGATATTTAAACAAGCAGTTGACATTTGACAGTTGACAGCGAGGTTTTTAAGCAAGTTCTAAAAACTTTGGGTTTAGTGCGAAATCCTATTTTTTACTGAATAAGTGAAATCTAGCTAAGTCTGTTGAACCATCCAAACCAAGAATCCTAAAATGGTTTCCACGGGAAGCAGCGGATAATCGGTAAGATCGATCGCCACAGTTGTTCCTGAAAGCTTGAGAAAGCGCCATTGAGTGCCGCTGCTGATACAACCGTAGATAGTTGCGATCGGGTGTTCTGCTGCTTCGTTAAAGCGCTGTGCTGCTACCATTTCAGCAATACATTGACCGATCCCTTCGTTCAAATCGGCTTTTTTTGCTTCCACAACTACGATCGCAGGTGCTTCAACGGTAAGCTGTTCGGGCGATCGGCTAATTAAAAAATCGACGTATCCGGTAAGATCGCAACTGGGGTCAACATTAAATTCCCGTCCCGAAAATAAACTGATTTGGCGGTTCATCAAGCGCCGGACTTCTTGCAAAACTGGGTAGACAAGGGCTTCCGATCTCGCTTTTTCGGAACCAACTGCGATCGTCCAAGGCAAATCTTCTAATTCGCTAGTCAATCTCGGACTGGGATTAATTGATTCCACCTCAGGAAAAAACCGAGTGCCCTCCACGATAGTTAACTGAAAGTCTTTTTTAGCTTTAGTAATTGTGAATTGACTGTAAGGCATAATGTGCGATCGCTCTTTATGAAATTGAAAATGCTATAGACAAGATACGCAAGGCGCACTCTGACTTTTTACTATCGATCGCCCATTTCCTGCAACCAACTCACCAAATCTTCCGCGCTATTGAAATCAAGCACAGCTTCTGTCAAAGTATCGATTCGATCGCTAGATAACTGTGTAATTCTAGATTTAATTGACTCATCCAAAGTTTCCAGCTTTCGTTCCAGCAAACGAATCACAGTATTAATTTGACCCCGCTGAGCTCCGGTTTCTAAGGCTTCTTCTATAGACCTTTGCTGATCTTGCAGATAAAAGACCTGTGCTTCCAGTTGATCTAATTCTTTGCGGCTGAGGTTCACGGTATTAGCAATACCAAAAGCTTGCTGAATCGGTGCAGTTGTTTCCAGCGATTCTGGAACCATTTCCAAATTCGGTGCTTCTCTGATAAAATAAATCCACTTGTCAGCTAGAGATTCTAACTCATCAACAGACTTATTAAATTTTGGTAACTCCACAAAAATTAGCGTCATTGTCGGACAGATATAATCAAAATGTTCTTCCTCTTCTTTAAAAGAAAAACGCGAAATAATTTTATTGGTGTTTTCAAACAAAATAAAATCCGTAATTGTGATGGCAATTACTGGGTCTAAACTGAAGTAGCCCTTGCCCCGCGTGAGTTGATTTCCGTAAGCTTTCGCTGCATTGTAGGCAATCCGTTTTTCAAAGGCTTTAACATTCAAAACTTGCATTTCGATAATCACGATCGTCCCGTTATCTAGGGTTGCTTTGACATCTAAATACGAGTCTTTCAATCCCACAACTTCTCCGGCTTGATACGGATCGATCATTTGTAAATCTTGAATAGTGGGATTGCCTTGATAAATCAGACCGTTGAGAAAGCTAATCAGAATAGGTTTACTTTCTGCGGAAGCAAATATTCTTTTAAATGCAAAATCCGTTCTGGGGTCGATAAAAGTCATGATGTTTATCTCCTATTTATGATTCTGTTTTCCAAGTGTTGACAATGTGAAAAAAATTAGGTTCGTAGTAAGGACTTTAGTCCGGTTTGTTTTAATTTTGGAAGGACTGAAGTCCTCACTACGAACCTTCTTGAAGGACTAAAGTCCTCACTACGAACCTTTTTGTCGTAAAGACTTTAGTCCGGCTTATCTTAATTTGGAAGGACTGAAGTCCTCACTACAAACCAGGAAATCAACGAACAGCAGTTAACTGTTTATCTTTGATTTCAACAGGTGCAGTCAAAGCTGCTTCCAAATCCGCACAGCCGAGTTTTTCCTCCAAAATCGCCATCACTTCGCGGCCGAAATCATTGGAATTTCGCTGCCAAGCTTCTAAACAAATTTGTCCGAAAAACGAGCCCAAAGGTTCGGGATTCCACAGCAGTTTGCGCGCTGTCCAAGGCATCAAACTCATCGGATCGTAACCGGGTTGCAGAATATCCTTTTTAAAGGCGTATTCTTCTAAAATTGTGTGCGGCTGCAACCCGATAAAGAAAATCGCAGGTTCTACTTTGTCCACTCCGAAAATCCGCTCTAATTCTCGGTGGTAAGCAATAGTTTGCCGGATGGTTTCAACGGTTTCGTCAATGACGTTGAATGAGTAATTTACCGAAACCACATCGTTGTAACCGGCGGCTTTTAAATCGCGGCAATTTTCCAAAACTACTCGCAGGTTATAGCCCATTCGCATTTTGCGAACAAGTTCTTGGGAACCGCTGGTGATGCCGATTTCAAAGTAATTCATTCCCGTTTTTACCATCAAATCGCACAATTCGGGTGTGAGATTGTCCGCACGGATGTAAGCAGCCCAGTGGATGTCACTCATGCCGTCGGCGATGATTTTTTGCAATAATTCGATCGCATCATCGATGAATTTGCGCGCCGGGATAAATTGAGCGTCGGTAAACCAGAAATTGCGGATACCTCGATCGTACAATTGGCGCATCTCCGCCACCACCTCATCCGCCGGATTGATCCGCACTTGCTTCCCTTCAATCACCGTATAGATGCAGTAACAGCAATTGTGAGGACAGCCGCGCTTGGTTTGGACTCCGAGGTAGAAGTCCATATCCTGTAGATAATAGGAAAATTCTGGCCAAATGCTCTCGATGTAGTTATAGTTGCAAGCAGTTTTCTCGATGTTGGCTGGCTTTTCGTGAATTAGTCGATCGCGCGGTACAGTTTCTCCTACTACATAACACCTTTCCTGTGCCAAATCTTCGCCTTTAATCAACTTCTCCAGCAAAGCCTCGCCTTCGCCCACCGAAACCACAGTCCCGGCCGGCAAGCTGCGGCCCAACTGCTCGTAAAACACGCTCACAGCACCGCCACCGACGACTGCGCGCGCTTCCGGATGGTATTTCCGGGCCCGCTTCAATCCGCGCTTAAGCAGTCCCAGATTGCGCCAGAGTTCGGTGTAGTAAGACGTGGCCAAACGCAATCCTCCGAGAGCTCCCCGGAACTTGGTTAGGGGATTTTTGGCGTAGTAAAACTCGAAGGCATTTTGCAGCGGATTTCCGCCTCTACCGCCCACGGGCGCGTAAATTTGAATGTCCCGCCAAGAGAAAACTAACAGCGTTGGCCTAAACTCATCTACGATCGCATCCAAACCTTTAGCGTAATCCAGCGGGGGCACCGCGCCTAAGTCGAAAATCCGCTGTTGGACATCGGGAAACAGCTTGTGCACGTGATCCGAAAGGTACACAACTCCGATCGGGAAAATGGGATTGCAAGGGAGGCGAACGTACAAAACTCGGTTTTCTCGGCTTTCCATGATTGCCATATCCTAATGTGGAACTTTTTTAACTATGTTTATATTCTTTTAATATAACTTTACATTCAATCTAATTTTCGCAATTTAATATTAAATATTCTTAAATTTTGCTAAGAGGCTTAAGGGTGAGCTGGTGGGTGTCGATGGGCGATCGCAGCAGAAAAAAGTTAAATTTTAAGCAAATACAGCGTATATTGACCGAAAATCGCCGGAAAAAGTCAAAAATTTGGTATTTTTTTGGGTAAAGACAAGTATGAGGTGCGATCGGTCTCTCATCTGTTATTCAGTTGGTAGTCGGCTTTACAGTAGGCCGGGATCGCAAGATGTTAGCCTGAGAAGATAACTAAAACTTTTAGGCAAAGCCCCTCAGCATTTATGGCTCAAATTCTTGACCCAGTACCCTCAGACGCCGACAGCAAAATTCTCTGCTGCTACGTCAACGCCACGAGTCAAATTCAGATTGCTCGCATCTGCAACATTCCTAACTGGTATTTTGAACGAGTGGTGTTTCCCGGACAGCGTTTAGTCTTTGAAGCGATGCGGGCCGCAGCATTGGAAATTCACACCGGGATGATGGCCAGTGCAATTTTGTCGGATAAAATTCCTTGCGATCGCTTGCAGATTAACGAAGGCCCTTATTCAAGCGTCAATCCTAGCAGATCCCGAGGCAAAGCTCAGGGCGATCGCGCCATGATGGCCGGCCGCCCCAAATCCCGAGAAATCTCAGAACCTTTGACAGTACCCGCATTAACAGCCGTTGATTAATATAAGTTGTGAGTTTTGAGTTATAAATTGTCCGTTAATTGATAACTGGGCACTCAAGATTCCAACTCCTGCAAATCGGTAAAAACTCAACAGTTAAAAATCAAAGTTTCTGAATAGAATTTTAGCTCGAAAGTCAACAGTGCAAATATAGTCATGTTTTGCATATTTGCCTGAGTATTTGTAGGGTGCGGATCCATCAACAATCCCTCCCATTTAATCGACTTTTCGAGTGGCGACGCACCTTATACCATTTCTTTCAAGTATTGGTACATAATTATTGAGTTTGTTTGCTCGACTATTCAAAAGTATAGGTGCGTCGCTATTAGACGAGCGATTTTTATTTGGGGATTTTTAATGGCGACGCACCCTACGGCTCAAAACTTCATGAATATAGCCGATACCCGTGCTGCATCAATGATTTGATTCGGGTTCTGCAACTGTCAACTGTCAACTGTCCACTGTCCACTGCTATAATTTCAGCCATGTCAGCAGAACCGATCGCACTTTCGCCATCTTCCCCCCCAGTATTTGAGCCGGCAGTATTCCGGCTTTCTCCGCTGATTAGAATCACGCTGTTGAGTTTGTACTTCGCCCTGAGTATTCCGTTACCGTTTCTGTCGGAAGTAACGAAAGCACCCGTTCCGCCCGCTGCACTCTGGGTGGCAATTGCGATCGGCGCAGCGGGCCTTTACGGCGTGCTCAGCGAACGGGTAATCCTCACCGAGGAGGGGATTGAAGTTACCTATCCGAACTGGTTTCCGCGCGTGTTTCGCAGGGGTTGGGATCTTCCTTGGACTGAGGTAAAGGCTCTTAAACCTCGATCGACCGGTCAAGGAGGTTTAGTGTACTATTTTTTGAGTCATGCGGGTGAAGGTTATTTGTTGCCGATGCGGGTGGCTGGATTTGGTAAATTAGTGCGTTTGGTGGAAGCGAAAACGGGTATTGATACTAGAGATGTTCGCCCTTTGTCTCAACCTTGGATGTATCTTATTTTACTTTTATGTACGCTGCTGCTGCTGTTGGTGGATGCGTGGACGATCGCAACGGCGATTAGCATAAAAAGTTAAGAATTTCAAGTAATAATTGGTAATCGGTAATTGCTAATCGGTCAGTCCTGGACGCAACCATCAAAGAAATAGGGGCAACCACGAGTGGATTGCCTCTATAAAACGCTATATGTTGGTGTGTTATATGGCGTCATGCACCCTGCATGACTCGATTATGGATCCTTTATTTCGAGCAGATCCCTAAACGCTAAAGAACGAGGAATTAGGCACATTGATCGTGTCTTGAATAACAGCAATCCGGTTTCCGTTTAACAGAATCTCCGTGTCAAATGCGCTGCCCCCCAGTTGAAGGTCACGATCCTTCCTTAGCGTGTACTGAGACAGACTGCCCTTAATCTGAATCTTGTCGCCCTCACCCGGTGCAAAACCTCGGATCAGCGCGAATTGGTTGGATGCAGTGTAGAAGGCAGTGGAGAAATTGCCAAGCACATAGGTATCTGCACCACCTCCACCAAGAAGATCGTCAACTTGAGAACCAGATTGATTGCCGAAGCCATTCAAGGTGTCATTGCCCAATCCCCCCGTTAGGAAATCTGAGCCCGCCTCACCATTCAAGACATCGTTGCCTTGGCCACCGCTCAACTGATCGTTGCCAGTACCACCGAAAAGTACGTCATTGCCACCATTACCCTGGACGTTATCATTTCCGTTTCCAGCAAAGATTGTGTCATTACCATCGCTCGGCAGGGCTGCACCACCGTTATCACCAAAGATGCGATCGTCTCCGTCAAGACCTTGAATGAAATCGTTTCCTCCAAGTCCCCTGATTGTATCAGCTTGTAAAGAGCCGATTAGATTGTTGTTGCCGCTGTTACCTATAATTTCCATGTTGGGTTTCCTGTTTGTTGTTAATCCAGTGATGTGTAGACCCTAACAAGGCATCGTCTACGCATCGTCCACAGCAGCGTGAATCGATCGTGAATTGGTAAAATTTTCTGGCTTTACTGTTTTGGCTACTATGGAAAAGCTCAGCAATTTCATAACCGTAATTTTTTTGCTGAGGAATGAGAATTAAATAACTTACAAGCTTTATTATTCTTGTGGGATGGGCGTCCCGCCCGTTCTTTATGGACGGGCGGGACGCCCATCCCACTTTCATTGTGTAAATTATTTAATTTGCGATCCTGAGTACCCCTGTGGGTACTTTCTCTGCTCCTGAATCAATACATACGACTTTTTATGACTTTTTATGGCTGGCATTGTCAGTGCATTGGTTTAACTTGGGTTTATCAGGTCAAACAAACCCGCTGATACTAATACTATTCCCTAAAACTCATGCAACAGTAAAAAGAGTAGGTTGATTGCCTGAAATCAAGCCAAGGATGCAGAGTGTAGCAAGAGTTTTTAGAATTGGTATCTCCAGCAAAGATAACTGACTCAAACGCACAATTTAAGTTCTGGGAATTGACCCAAATCACACACTATTCACTCAATTAAGTTTTTGTAAGAGGCACAATATTATGACTCGATTAGCGTTAGCATTGCTCGGACAAATGCAAGTAATGGTGAACGGGCAGCCAATCCTGAATTTCCCCTATGAGAAAGTGCGGGCGCTGTTTGCTTATTTAGCGATCGAATCAAGCTATCCCCATCACCGCGATTCTCTGGCTGCGCTGTTGTGGTCAGATCGGTGCGAGTCAAACGCTCGCAGCAATCTTCGCAAAGCCTTATGCACGCTCCGCCATCTGCTAGCAGATTCGACGGTTCACTCACCGCTATTTCTCACCACGCGCAATACGATTCAGTTTAATCCTGCGGGCGAGCATACGTCTGATGTCGCTATATTAACTCAATTGCTTGATGGTCACAGCGAACATTCCTATGCCGGTGGTGAACTCGATCCAGAATGCGTGTCTGATTTAGAACAAGCAGTTGCTTTGTATCGGGGAGCGTTTCTCGATCGCATTCAACTTCCAGATAGCGAAGCTTTTGAAGCATGGGTGATGCTGAATCGCCAACGATTCCACGAATTTGTGGTCAACGCCTGTATGGCACTTGTCACACACTACGAACACCAGCATAACTATCAAAAAGCACAACATTACGTTCAACGGCAGCTTCAACTAGAACCCTGGAATGAATCAGCCCATCAATGTTTGATACGGATTTTGGCACAGTGCGGGCGGCGCACGGCTGCTTTGAAGCAGTACGATCGCTGCTGTCAGATTCTAGAACAAGAATTAGCCACCGAACCAGAACCCGCAACGATCGAGTTATGGGAAGCGATTCGATCGGGCATATTTCCTGACCGGGCGAGTGCAGATTTCGATCGGGTGAATCTACTATCCATCTCTGCGGTTTCTCAGCACTCGGTTCGAGAATCCTTAGCGGTAGTGGGACAGTGCGGACGGCAGACATGATATAACTAATAACTATTCGCAATTTCCACTGCTCCGAGCGCCTTGAGTGTTGATTTTTGAGCATCGGTTATACCCGTGACACCTGCAATATTCATGCCTTCATAAATCCTGGGCGATCGCATATTTCCAACAGATTCTGCCGTCTCCATTTCCCACAGATTAATAGCTCCATCGGCGCTGCCGCTGGCTATGGTCTTACCATCGGGAGAAATTGCGATCGCCCAAACTTCAGATGTATAGTTCTGGATGGTTTTAACACATTCCCCGGAGCACACATCCCACAACTTAATTGTTTTATCGTGACTGCCGCTGACCAAAATTCGCCCATCTAAACTAAACCGCACGCACCAAACTAAAGCTGCGTGACCTTGCAAGGTTTTCAGACATTCTCCAGACTCAACATCCCACAGTTTTACCGTTTTGTCGTCACCGCTACTTGCTAGAATCTTTCCATCTGGGCTAAAAGCAACCGAAAACAGCAAACTGGTATGACCTGAAAGGGTTTTGAAACATTCCCCAGAACGCACATCCCACAATCTCACCAGTCTATCATCGCTGCCACTGGCTAAAATTGTGCCATCTGGACTGAAAGCAACTGACCAAGCACGACAATTATCTGACAGAATTTGGCAGCATTCACCAGTCTGAACGTTCCACAATCGGAGAGTATGAGCATTATCGCTACTTGCCAATGTGCGACCGTCTGGACTGAAGCTAATGGCAAACACGACATTCGGAATGCTTGTACTCCCCTGCATTACCCGCAGCAATTGACCTGTAGCGACATCCCACAAGCGGATAATGCCACGATTACTGCTGCTAGCAAGCATTTGACCATCTGGACTGAAGGCAACCCACCAAACCCAATTTGTATGTCCTTGCAGTGTTTTGCTGCACTCACCAGATTGGACATCCCATAATTTGAGTGTTGTGTCATCGCTACCGCTGGCTAATAACTGTCCATCTGGACTAAAAGCAAGCGATTTAATCCCAGCGCTGTAGCCGTGCAGCGTCCTGAATGATTCTCCTGTTTCCCGATTCCAGAGCGTGACGGTGCAATCTAAGCTACCACTTGCTAGAGTATGACCTTGCGGGTGAAATGCGATCGACCAGATCCAACCGCAGTGTTTCTGCATAATTTTGAAACACAGTCCAGTCGCAACATCCCAGAGTCGAACCGTGCAATCATAACTGGCACTAGCGATCGCGCAACCATCGGGACTAAACGCGACTCCTGCAACAGGATCGGTATGTCCCCGCAAAATCTTTAAACATTGTCCTGTAGAAATCTCCCACAAGCGAACAGTACCATCCCAACTGCCACTGACCAGAGTTTGATTATCTGGACTAAAAGCAATCGACCGAATGATGTGTGTATGCCCTTGCAATGTGTTAATAATTTCCCCTGTTTCAAGCAGCCACAATTTTATAGTTTTGTCGTAACTACAAGTCGCCAAAAGTTTACCTTCGGGACTAAAAATCACCGATGTTACAAAATTGGTATGTCCCTGAAGCGTCTTTAAACATTCACCCGTTGCCACATCCCACAACTTAATTGTGCAGTCCCAACTACCACTAGCTAAGGTTCGACCGTCTGGACTAAATACAACAGAATCCGCCCATCCGGTATGCTCTCTTAATGTTTGAATACACTCACCAGTAGCCAAATCCCATAACTTGACGGTATGGTCAAAAGAGGCACTTGCTAAAGTTTGATTGTTCGGACTGAAAGCAACACGAGCAATCCAACTGGTGTGTCCTTCACAGGTGAGAAAATCTCGATAATCTTGGGTGCGGCAGACTCGAATCTTACCATCCGCATTGCCGACTGCCAAAAAATTACCATCGGAGCTAAAGGCAACAGATACAGCCCCATTTGAATTGCTGGTAAAAACGGATTTAGATAGATCGGAATTGGCAAAGTTCACTCGATGCAAGTTGGTACCAATCAGATAAGCTTGCCAGATACTCAAGTACGAGAAATCATAGTCGCTTAAATTTATTTTTAATTGAAGTAACAGGTTAATCAAATTGCCACCCGCATATCCCACTGAGTTAGGAAATTGCGATCGCATCCGAAACAAAACCTGATTTAGTTGATATTCGACCTCTTTATTAGAGCGGTATTCGCCGATTAGTCGTTCGGCAAACGGTGCTAAAATTAAGCGAGTTTGGCTTTCTCTGACGTAATCTTTAGCCTCGGCTTTAATCAGGGCGTGGGTTATGAATAAATCTAGATTCTGCGACTGAATTTCCCGCTCGAACCGCTCGATCAACTGTTCGGTAACGTACTCCATCACCACAGGTTGCAAGGTGAATTGTCCGGCATTTTTTTCGATCAGCGATCGCCCTCTTAGCGACAACAAAGCATCCAGCAGTTTAGATTGTGAAGGGAGGGAAACAAAATCCGCCCGTAACTCGGCAAGCGTTATCCATTCTCGATCGATCGCCAGCCAATACACGATCTGCTTTTCCAAGTCTGACAAACGACGAAATTGCCCGTCGAGCAGAATATTGATATCTCCAAACGCGATCGCTCCATGCTCCAAAAAGTTGGTAATATTGCCATCAAATAAATCTCGCACGGTTGTGGAGACAATTTTGAGCGCTAGGGGATTTCCGCAATAATGTTGAGTTAAATTTACCCAATCTGTTTCTGTTGTGGAAAAACACCCATTGGCTTGTAAAATATTTTGCACTTCCTCGGAACTTAAGCCTATTAAGGGTAAGGTTCGCACAGGTGAGTTTTCGCCTTCCAACGGCATCAAAGTTGTGGGTTTTTCCCGACTTGTTAATAGCAGACAACTGGAATGCCCTTCGCTTCCCACTCGTGTCAGAAGTTCCCCATATCCCTCGTAACCTTCTCGATATTGTTCTACTATACCTGTGGGAAAACTCTGGTTTGGCAGGCATCCTGCCTGTCTTTGTGCTTCTGGGCTGGATAAATTTGCGGGGGACTTTGCGCCATCATTACTGCCGAGAATTGCCTCAAGGTTATCCAGGATTAAAAGACAGCGTGAGGCACGTAAATATCCCATTAATTGAGAAATTTGAGCCGACAGCGATGTCGGGAGTGCAGTTTCTTGCTGCCCAGAAAGGATTTGAATCAAATTTAACAATACATCTTCAATTGGTGGCGCGTTGCGTAAGGATTGCCAGATCAGGAAGTCAAAGTTATTTTGAAGTGCGATCGCGAGTTTTGCAGCCAGTGACGTTTTGCCAATTCCACCCATTCCAATCAAGGCAACCAAACGGCAGGAGTCGCTCACAATCCATTGTTGCAGTCGCGCTAATTCCTGATTTCGGCCGTAGAATGCGGAGACATCAACGATTTCTCCCCAGTGGCGGTGTGTAGAAAATTCTTGTTGTTGAATTTGCTGTTGCAGTGGCTGTATTTTTTGTATCTCTGTGCTGGATGATTCTACGGATACCTGACGCGCTCGCCGCCCTATTACTGCTTGAAGATTGCTTTTAGTAACCTTTTCTCCAAGTGCTTGACTGAGTAGTTGCCATAACTTGTAACCCACATCTTTTATATAACTAGCATCATAGCCAGCGCTACCAGCAATATCTAAATAAGATAGCCCTTCCCAAGATTGGCGAAATACGATCTCTTGGATGTTGCTCAGAGAAGTTGGCGCGATCGCACTATCTAAAATTTTCAGTGCTTCTTCCACAGTCATGGCTTTACAGCACTCCTAAATTAGTCTTCTGATATCTTGCTTTTCTTATTTTACGTGAGATAAGTTTTCCAGCCCATCTCACAAGAAAAATTAACCTCTTGCAGGTAAGTATCTCGCCTGCCTAGTCTGTGGATGCAAAATCTGAGTCCTCTTACTTTAACAAGATTTTTCTATGTTTTTACAAAAATAGCGATCTCAACATTTATCGCCCGCCAGCGGACGAACAATGGTCATCGAACTTGCCAATCTTAATCGTACTGACTTTTTCAGACTATTTATTCCTGACTTTTTACGGCCTTTTCTTGTCGTCATATCAAAGCTGATTGCTTAACTTGGGTCTAGAGCGAAACAAAACTTGCATTGTACGCAGCAAGAGTCGCTCAATTGTCAATCATTCATTTGGATGATTTTCTTGAGTTTGTAACAAAAGAGAAACATTCAAACCTAAACAAATAAGGAGAAACAAAATCATGGCGATTATCGGAAACCCAACCCCTGGTAACGACTTAATTCTTGGTGATGCAGCGAATAACTTCATCGATGCCCTCGCAGGCGATGATACTGTCAATGGTAACGGTGGCGATGATTCCCTCCTCGGTGGATTGGGCAATGACCAACTTCTGGGTGCAGTTGGCAATGACACCCTGATCGGTGGAGGAGGCAATGACGTTCTCGTTGGGGATATTTTTGGAGGCACGGGCAATGACAGCCTCAATGGTGGTGCGGGCGACGATGTACTTAACGGAGGCTTAGGTGCAGATACTATCGCTGGCGGCCCCGGAAACGATACCTACAGTGTCGGCTCACTTAATGCCACCTTTATCGAGCAGGCTAATGAAGGCAATGACATCGTTAATTCTCCTATCAGCTTCACTCTACCAAACAACATCGAAAGATTGACTTTGGTGGGAACTGCTAACATCAACGGCACTGGCAATGCCCTTGGGAATAGCATTCTCGGTAATGCCGCTAATAACAGTTTGAGTGGCTTAGCAGGGGATGATACAATTAACGGTCTTGATGGCAATGATACTCTCAATGGTGGTGATGGCATTGACATTCTCAATGGTAACAATGGCGATGACATCCTCAACGGTGGTGCTGGTAATGATGTCATCAATGGTGGTGCTGGAATCGATCGAGTCAAGGTGAATGCTGTTGGAAGTAACATCGTGCTGACTAACACCAGCGTGACGGGTGAGGGGGTTGATAGCCTGAATGGAATTGAGAATGCTGAACTGTTTGTCTTCCAAAGTAACAATATTCCCGGCAACATTGATGCTTCAGCTTTTACCTTAGGATCTGTTACCCTCGATGGTGGAATTGGCAGTAACGTCCTCATTGGTGGCAGTGGCAATGACTTTTTGGATGGAGAAGGTGCCAATGACACTCTCACCGGTGGCAGCGGCGATGACACTCTCAATGGTGGATCTGGTAACGATTTGCTCACTGGCGGTGCTGGTGCCGATCGATTCCTTTACGAAACTGGTCGAGCATTTATTGCTTCCGATGTTGGCCTTGATACTGTCACTTCTTTCAGCGTTAGTTCCGACAAATTCGTTCTATCCAAAAAGACTTTCGATACTCTTATCACTGCTGCTGGTGGAACGTTACTCAGTTCGGAATTTGAAGTTGTAGATAGTTTCATCGAACAGTTTTCAAGCAATGCCAAAATTACTTACAATCGTGTAAGTGGCGATTTGTCTTTTAACCGCAACGGTTCTATCCTAGTTGGCGGAGATGCAGAGGGCGGTTTTATTGCGGATCTCAATCCTGGAAACGTAGCGGGTGGTGCTCCTCTGCTGAGTGCTTCAAATATTCGGATTGTGGCGTAGGGAAGTTGTATGGGATTGGAAAAAATGTAAATAAAAGAAACCCGGTTTTATTGCAAAACCGGGTTTTTGAGTCGGAAGAGTTTTAAACAGTGGACAATTGTCAATAGTCAATTGTCCACTATTAAATTAACCTGCTAACTCAATTCGATTTCCGACTGTTAGGCGATTCGTAGTAAACTCCAGAACCTGTATCGGAAACAAAGTGACAATCCCAGTAAGAGCGAATAAAGCTCTTCCAAATGGGATCGGTTGATTTGCGATAATAATCGCCCAACAGTGGCTTGATGGCTTCTGTGGCTTCCTTCAAGTGATAGTGCGGCATTGTCGAGAAGATGTGGTGGGCGACGTGGGTGCCGATGTCGTGATGGATGGAATTGATGATTCCGTAATCGCGATCGATCGTAGATAGCGCACCTTTCAAGAAATACCAGTCATCTCCGCGATACCAGGGAATATCGGCTTCTGTGTGGTGCAGGAATGTTACCAAATCCAGCCACATTACGAAGATTACGTAGGGAACTAGGTAGAACTTCAGTAAAAACAGCCAACCAAATTGATAGGTTAACGCACCCAAAAAGGCTACCATCAATACCAATGATGCGGAACTCGTCAATACGTCCGCTTTTTCGGAAGGACGGAAAATCGGGCTACCGGGCATGAAGTGAGAACCTACCCGATCGGGCGATCGCCGAAACAGATAAATTGGATAAGCAAATAACATCAAATAAAAGCGTCCCAGCTTCTCGTACCAGGGCATTTGATTGTATTTGCTCTCCGACACTGGATACCAGCTTTCATCGTTGTCCAAGCTGCCTGTATTGGCGTGGTGGGTTCTGTGGCTGATCCGCCAACCGTGGAAGGGTACGAGAATGGGTGCGTGGGAAAGGTGTCCGATCAGGTTGTTGAGCCATTTGCTCTTAGAAAATGAACCGTGCCCGCAGTCGTGCCCGACTACAAACAATGCCCAAAACATGGTTCCCTGCATGAACCAGAAGATTGGATAAAATAACCAGGAATCTAGGCTGTAGGCGATCGCGTATAAACCTGCGATAATTCCAAGATCCAAAAAGAAATAAGCTAGAGATCTCCAAGCCGAGGGTTCAAAACAATGGGCTGGAATGGCTGCTTTGACATCACCAAGAGTAAAAGGTAACTCTTTTGTACGAGAGGATGAGCTGGTATTGCTCGGCTGATTGAGAACAGTATCTAATTGCACGAAGTTTCCGATTTAAGCTGACTTGAGAAACCGCATTCCGCCTTTTAACTTTCACTTTCAGCCCGCAAGGAGCCATATTTTTTACTCTGCAAGGGTTTCTAAAGTTCTTTAGTTCCGCATGAATCGCCCGCCCGCGATTCTCAAGCAAGTTGGCTTGTAGAATATTTGTGTGGGGAGATTTAGCGCGATCGACCCTGTTATCTGAAAAAATCCTATGTGTCCGTTGTTGGTACGAAATGCGACTTCAATTTGAGATCGCACTTTCTGGAGAAACTATCTCCAGTTCGCAGGTAGCATACAACATTTCCAGCAGGTATTGTCAACGAGAGTGTAGGTTGAGCCGATCGATTTTAGATTGGCGATTTTAGATTCAAGGACAAATCTCAAATCCGAAATCTCAAATCGGAGTCTTGGGTTTCACATCAAGCTCTACCTCAATACGCTTGGGCTAACACTGTTTATTGCCCGGAGATCCCCCTCGCATCCCCCTTAAGAAGGGGGACTTTGAGAAGATTCTTGTCCCCCCTTTTTAACGGGGGTTAGGGGGGATCTGTCTTAAACCAAGCCTATTGAGTTCTACCCAACTGATCGCTCCCTACAGTTCACAAATTCTGCCAGAGTTGCTAGAGCTAAGTTAATTTAACATTTCTACACACACTCTGGCAATGACTTACCAGAAAATTTTTTTCAATCGACAAATCGCGGAAAGCGAGCTAAGTAGATGAGTATGAAAATACACAAGTATGTCCGAAGAGAGCGAAACGAAGTGAAGCGAAGCATAAGCCCTAGCCCTTTCAGGGCGGCTTCGCCAACGGGCAGGCACGCGGCTACGCAGGGGTTACGGTTGCTTTACGTTCTGTTACATGAACCGATTTATTTACACCCACCTACTTACCCAAAAACGGATAGAAGCGCTAAACAATCGTCGCGAATACAGCAGAGTTTTAGACTAAAGTTTTAGATATCAGATTCACTGTGCGAGCCGTGTGAATCTAAAATCTAAAATCTAAAATCTAAAATCTAAAATCTACTGACTGGCGATCGCTTTCTCGCTGTTTGGTTTTCTAGGTTGCAGCCTTTTCTAATAAGAGCTTCGCCCGTTTGACCATTTCCGGAATCTCGATCGGATAATCGCCGGTGAAACACGCCGAACAAAAACTTTTCGTGTCTTCGTTAGTCGCACTCAGCATTCCTTCCCGGCTCAAGAAAGCCAAGGAATCCACCCCAATTTGAACGCCAATTTCGGCGACGGATTTGGTAGCAGCAATCAACTGATCTTGATTGTCGGTGTCGATGCCGTAAAAACAAGGATGAGTCACCGGGGGCGAAGAAATTCTCATGTGAACTTCGGTGGCGCCCGCATCCCGCAAGGCTTTGACAATTTTGCGGCTGGTAGTGCCGCGGACGATAGAATCGTCGATAATAATGACCCGCTTTCCTTCCAACACATCTTTGAGAGGGTTGAGTTTCATGCGGATTCCTGACTCGCGCATTGTCTGAGTCGGTTGAATAAAAGTGCGTCCGACGTAGCGATTTTTAATCAATCCTTCGGCGTAAGGAATGCCGGAAGCTTGAGAAAAGCCGATCGCCGCTGGGATTCCAGAATCGGGAACACCGATGACTATATCAGCATCAATCGGAGATTCGACTGCCAACCTCCGCCCGATCCGCAGTCGGTAGGTATATAAATTTTCACCTTCCATAATGCTGTCTGGTCGAGCAAAATAGATCATTTCAAAGACGCAAAGTTTGCGTTTTTGCTGCTGACTCCAGTGGAAAGAAGCCATACCTTCCTCTGTAATCCAAACTAATTCTCCCGGTTCTACGTCCCGCAAAAATTCAGCACCGATAATATCTAATCCGCAGGTTTCCGATGCTAAAACGTACCGTTGCGGAGTTGTGGGGAGGGTGCCAATTACCAGCGGGCGGACGCCGTGGGGGTCGCGGACTCCCATGACGCCTTGGGGGGTGGCGATCGTCAAACTAAAGGCTCCTTGGCACATAGCAAAGGCACTGATCGCAGCTTCCAGCCAGTCTTTGCCCTGGTCTACCTCCCAACCGATCGCCACTGCGATCGCCTCTGAATCCGTCGTGCTGACAAACTCGCACTTCCGAGACAGCAATTCTTCCCGCAATTCTTTAGTATTGACAAGATTCCCGTTATGTGCTAGAGCCAGACTTCCCAAGCGAGTTTCGACAACCACAGGCTGAGCGTTGACCACGCGGGACGAGCCGGTAGTAGAGTAGCGAGTGTGCCCTACGGCTAAGTTACCGGGCAAATGACCTAAATTCGATTCGTTGAAGACTTGGGAAACCAGTCCCATCTCCTTGTGCAGGTGGACTGTTTCACCATCAAAAGTAGCAATTCCGGCGGATTCCTGACCTCGGTGCTGCAAAGCATACAAGCCGAAGTAGGTCAACTTGGCGACATCTTCACCCGGTGCGTAGATACCGAAAACGCCGCAAGCTTCCTCGGGCTTGTCTGGTTTGCTAGAATGCTCGTCAGCCTCGAAGGAATGGTTGGGAATCATAGATGGGTGGGCTCCTAATGGGAACGGTGGGTTAGCGGGAAAGTTTCAGCGGGAAGTTTTGTTTGCGATCGCGTCGCATAACTTAATAATTCCTTAATATTGCCACGGATCGAACATTAATTTCAAGTTGTTTGGCATTCTGGCTGGGGATGTGGGGCGTTTAAGGGGATTGTAATATCGATCGCCCATATCTCTGATAGTAGCGTTTATTCACGGGGGGCGATCCTCTTCGAGGGCTTCGCTAACGGGGGGAAAACCCGCATAAGTAATTCGGGATTCGCAAATCGATAGATTTTGTAGGGAAAATAGGTCTTTTTCAAAGATTAAGATATCGAGGGCGATTTCCTACGGGATAGCTACGCTTCACGGGCTGTTTGAAATATTAGCATTTAATGGCGATCGCTCTTGACTTTTGTGTGAGATTGACATACTATATCATCATGGGAATCTGTGCGGCCATATAAATCATTTTTGACACGACAAGTTATGTCAATAGCACAGAGCAGATAAATTTTTCAGTCTAATTGGTAGGGTGCGTCGCTGCGAGATTCTTGATGAAACTTGCAGATTGTAGATGGCGATGCACCTTACTATTGTGTGGTGCGTCGCTGCGAGATTGTCGATCGAAATTGCAGATTTTCGATGCGACGCACCCTACGGATTAAGTCCATGCACTTGCTATTATGTGGTGCGTCGCTGCGAGATTGTCGATTTGATTTGTAGATTGTTGATAGCGACGCACCCTACGGCTTCAACCCGCACATCCTCCGGGTTTTGTTTATCTAGACGCGGTTTCAACCGCCGCTTCCAATTCTTGAAAAATTTTGTAACTACCGCAAACTACTTCGATACAAATATCTCCTTCCAGCCGAAAGTAGAAAAGAGTTGAAGAACCTGTCTCAACCAAACCCTCTTGATTTTGAAAAGGATAGGACAAAGCAGATAAAATTTGACTTTTATCTTCTGTCAGTTGTCTTAATTCTGCGTTACCTACCCAGAAGCAAGAGTCTTCTGAGTCGGCGTTGACAGGTTGAGAGATTACCTGATGCACGAGTTGATAGAATTCGATCGCAGTATCGTAGATCCCGGTTCCGAAAGTAAAGTCCAAACGCAAGGTTAAAGGTTGAGGGATGAGAGAAATACCTGTGAGGTCGGCACTTTTCAGGTCTTCTATGCAAAAATGTTTTAAAGGGCGATCGGTTGTAGCAGTCATAGAATTACCGTGCCAATAAATTATGGTGGAAATTAACGCTTCAGCTCAATATCAAACTCAAGCCGAGAACGATAAAAGTGAACGTCAAATTCTAAGAAAAAATTTGTCTGTCCCAGAATCAATGATACGCTATCACTTTTTGCCCAAGCAAATACTAATCTTACCGGAGCAAACTCCCCTATTTCAGCCATGAAAAATACTGGCATCGCTGGTTGATTACCAACGTTACCAGCCAGTCGAATAATGGCTTTGCTGTCATCCCACACTAAGCCAAGCTGAATTCCTATTTTGTAAGGCAATACACTCACTGTTGCACCGCTGTCTACTAACCCAACAACTTCGACTCTCTGGTTATTGTGGTGCAGAATCAAGGGAATGCGCGGTAAGCTGTCAAACTCATCTTGAGAGGGGTGATTGGTAGAGTATTGAAATCGCATAATACTCACTTTTCGTTGCTGTTAGCCAGATTCATTGCCTGCATCAAAGCTGTACCAGCACCAAAAGTATTGTAGGGAGTTGGCAAGTAGTAAGTCTTGTAAGGTTCCAAAGGAAAAATATTCTGACTGATATCTTCTTCCGCCATAAGAATACGGATTAACTCTCGTTTATCGATCGCAGACAGTTTTTTAATGGTAGGGAGTAATTCTGTTAGTGTCATCGGTTGTTTTCCTACGATGCGTCTATCTTGATGATAGCAGGTGAACAGTGTTTGTAGGGTGCGTCGCTGTGAGATTGTCAATTTGATTTGTAGATTGTTGATAGCGACGCACCTACAAGTGAGACTACCCAGAAACAAGAGCAACGCGAAAACCTCTGTCGTCGTCGCCTGCCCTATTCCCGGAGCGATAGGCACTGCGACAATTCACCGCATGACATTTCCAGGAACCGCCACGAAGAACTCTCAAGTCAGAGTGAGTTTCCCAAGAACTTCCATCATTTGGTGCGCCATTGTAGTTAAAATTCACGCTATCGCTGCACCATTCGTTAACATTCCCGTGCATATCGTAAAGTCCAAAAGCATTCGGAGGAAAACTCCCGACATCCGTTGTTTCTTTGCGGGAAGGTTCCCATTGTGCAGAACCATAGGGATAGCCACTATAATTGACTAAATCCGCGGTAATTGTTTCGCCAAAGTGAAAAGGTGTTTTAGTTCTCGCGCGACAAGCATATTCCCACTCGGCTTCCGAAGGTAAGCGATAAGTCTTGCCTGTTTTTTGGGAAAGTTTCTCGCAGAATTCCACAGCATCATTCCAACTTACTTTTTCTACAGGACGTTTCGCGCCTTTGAATTTAGATGGGTTATTTCCCATCACCGCTTGGTATTGTTCTTGAGTGACTTCATACTTGCCCATAAAAAAAGGAGAGATGTTAACTTTGTGTTGCGGATTTTCCATATTTTCTTTCCCTACTTCCTCAGTGGGGGAGCCCATCAGGAAACTGCCTCCAGGGATTGCTATCATTTCTAAGCTTGCACCGCCACCTAAATCTTCGCTAATAAATTGTGCTTGATTGTCTTTACGGTTAGTTATATTACCCTGGACATCAACTGTCACTGTTTCAAAATCAAACGTTTGTAAATTTCTCATAATTGTGGGTTTTAAAGAAGAAAATATATTGTAGAAATTTAACCCGCGCAGGCGGGTTTTGTCAGTGTAGCGGTGGTTGAAACCAGGCACTTTCAACCACCGCTACTTATCCCTCGAAATCAAACAGATCCAATTCGACGCTCGATCGCATTATAGAACCGATCGCCCATATCACCCATCCCGACCTCAATCAACCCCAAATTATCCGCACTCACCACCCGCAAAGGCGAGTCAGCACCCCCAACTACACCGATTTTCTGCCACATTTTAGCCAAATGTTCTTGCAAGTAAGCTTCCCAAACTCCTTGATTTTCCGGCGCGATGGAAACAATAATGCAGTTGCCCATTTCACCAAACAAAACTTCATCCCAACGGCTAACATTTGCCGAATTCAAGCCCAGATGGATTTCCGCACCCAGTTTACCAGAGATGCAGGATTCCGCCAGGGCGATCGCAATTCCACCTTCCGCAGCATCGTGGGCGGAACAAACCCAACCGCTACGGATTCCATCGCGACAAACTGATTGCACTTTCCTTTCCAATTCAAAATTAATCCTTGGCGGTTTCCCCGCTACAATCCCGTGAACTGCCGCTAAATATTCCGAACCTCCGAGAGTAGCAAAAGCCGATTTCTTCGGAGTTTCAGTTTTCAATTCAGAATTAGCCGATTGAAAAAAGGTCAGTTCATCCTGACTATTTGCTCCAATTCCCAACACATAAATTAAATCGCCCTTCTTTTGCCAACCTTGACCGCAAATCTTCGTCAAATCTGGAATCAATCCCACCATTCCGATTACCGGAGTTGGATAAATCGGTTGAGGATTGCCATCAGAATCAACCGTTTCATTGTACAGAGAAACATTACCCCCAGTCACAGGTGTTTTCAACTCGCGACAAGCATCAGCAATCCCGCGACAAGCCGATGCTAACTGCCAATATCCTACAGGTTTTTCGGGACTGCCAAAATTGAGATTGTCCGTAACTGCAATAGGTTCAGCACCGACACAACTTAAGTTTCTCGCTGCTTCCGCTACGACGGCTTTTGCACCTTCATAAGGGTCGAGATAAACATAGCGAGAATTGCAATCAACCGTCGCCGCAACTCCGGGAATAACCCCCCCTGGCGAGGGCGGGCACGGGGGCACCGCCCCTACAAGGGGGGGAGAAAATTCGGCAGTTTCTCTTCCTTGTGCTTTCTTAAATAAGGGAATAGCTTCTGCTTCCTCTTGTAGCGTCGCCTTAGTAAGGGCGGGTTCTTCCTCTTGTAGCCCCCCCTTAGCAAGGGGGGGTTGGGGGGGTTCTTTTTGACATGGTTCCAGAGGCCGCAATCTGACCACAGCAGCATCAGCGCCTCCCGGCAAAACAACAGTATTATTTTGCACCTGATGGTCGTATTGGCGATAAACCCAGCGTTTAGAAGCGATGGTGGGAGTATCTAAAAGAGTCAGCAAAATCTGATTCCAAGTTTGGAAATCACCTTGAACTTCGATACCGGCTGCGGTGCATTCCGGCAACTTGTCCGCCGTCCATTCCCATGCTTTTCTAGCATATTCTGGCGCTTCCGTTAACAATTCGCGGTGATAAATTGGCGTATTATCTGCCAAAGCAGTCGCGGTAATTTCAGCAGCGATTTCGCCTTTAAACAGAATTCGGACGATCGGCTCTGCGATGACTGTCCCCGCGACTACGGCGTGCAATCCCCAGCGATGAAAAATATCAATTAATTCCTGTTCCCGTCCTTTCTGTGCGACAAACAACATCCGTTCTTGCGATTCCGAAAGCAGGTATTCGTAGGGAACCATACCGCTTTCTCGAACCGGAACTTTATCTAAATCAAATTCAATTCCGACACCACCTTTGGCTGCCATTTCCGATGTCGAACAGGTGATTCCTGCCGCGCCCATATCTTGGGCGGCGACGACAGCACCAGTTTTGAATGCTGCCAAACAAGCTTCAATTAAGGATTTTTCGAGAAACGGATCTCCTACTTGGACTGCTGGGCGGTCATCCATTGATTTGTCGGTCAATTCTGCACTAGCAAAACTTGCGCCTCCCATGCCATCTCTGCCAGTAGTTGAACCCACATAAAGCACAGGATTTCCGATTCCCGATGCGCCAGATTTAACAATTTCTTGAGTTTCCATTAAACCCAAAGCCATGACATTAACTAGCGGGTTTTCAGAATAAGCAGCATCGAAATAAACTTCGCCGCCAACCGTGGGTACGCCGATGCAGTTTCCGTAGTGACTGATTCCCGATACAACACCTTTGAACAATCTCTGAGTTTTGCTATCATCTAAATTGCCGAAACGTAGAGAATTCAAAAGTGCGATCGGGCGAGCGCCCATTGTAAAGATATCGCGGAGAATCCCACCGACGCCAGTTGCAGCACCTTGGAAAGGTTCCACTGCTGACGGGTGGTTGTGGGATTCAATTTTGAAAGCAAGTTGCAAGCCATCTCCCAAGTCTACAACGCCGGCATTTTCTCCAGGGCCGACAAGAATGCGATCGCCCTCTGTGGGAAACTGTTTTAATAGCGGCCGCGAATTTTTGTAGCAGCAGTGTTCGCTCCACATCACGCCGAACATTCCCAATTCAGCCTTATTGGGATGGCGGCCGAGACGCTGAACGATTTCTTCATATTCTTCGGGTTTGAGTCTTTCAGCGGCAATTTGTTCGGGGGAAAATGGGAGGTTTGGCATAATAATTGCGATGTTTTGTAGATTTTACATCCCGACTTGGGATTTTGTCGATCGGGATTTAGGTATCAAGACCAAAGAAACCGGGTTTTTTATTTAATCTGAGGGTTGGAAGGAAATCTTTGGGTGCATCTGGTTTTTGAGGAGGGCGAAGCATGACCGCATATAAATTATTAGTTATAATCCCATATTGACTGCGGTCATGCTTCGCCCCTACAAACATATTTGTCTTGCGCCAGATGCACCCAAATCTTTTCGGTAAAAAACCCGGTTTCTGACCACTCGTCCATCCAGGACTGTTAATGCTAATTTCTAGGATGACAGAGTTTGTGGATAACAGCATTCAGATTTTAATTTCTAGCATGAATTGAAGGGGCTGCATTGTTGTCAACTTAATCTCAAAGATCGTAGCAGTTTTTGGCGGCTCCGATGAATTCCTAGGACGCGATCGATCGTACAGGGAAACTGAGAAGTTACCAAATATCGGATAATAATTGACATATATCTTATTTTCTGCTAAAGAAGTCGCACCCGACAGTTAAGATATGCTTAATTCCTCAAACCCTCTTCCTTCTTCCCTCTTCCTTCTTCCTTCTTCCTTCTTCCCTCTTCCTTATGACTCAAAATCTCAATTTTGCCAACCAAAACTTGCGGAACCGTTCATTTAAAGGGCTGGACTTATCAGGGGCGAACTTCAGCGGTTGCGACATTCGAGGCTGCAATTTCACCGGGGCGATTTTGAGAGGGGCAAATTTTCAGGGCGTCAGAACCGGACAAAGCCGCCGCCGAGTAAAAAAATTGATTGCTAGGGCTGGCGTAACAGCGGTGATAGTGACGGCTGCTGGGGCTTTGATTGGACTGATTGGCGGGGTGGATGCGGGGGCTGTGGCTGTGGCTGGGACTGCTGCGACGGCGATTGCTGCGACTCGGGGCGAGGCGGGAATTGTGGCGGGGGCTGTAGCTGGGGCTGCTGCTGCGATCGGCGCTAACGGTATTGTGACATTTTTGGGCGGGGATACTCTGAGGGGAATTGGTTTATTTTTGGTTTCTGGGGTTATTTTGGGGTTATGTGCGATCGGCTTTTTTATCGCTGTTGAAGAAATCGAAAAATTATCAGTAACGTCGTTTAGAAAAGCTGATTTAACTGGCGCTATATTCGATCCGGGGGCGGTTCTCGATGCTGATTTTTCCGATGCGCGAGGCTTGCCGTGGTAACCTGCACAATTAGTTCGCGTTTGGTAAAATAACCCTGATAACGTTAGGTATGAAAGCACGTCCGCCGCTACTGGGAGGACGTTAAGCGTGCGATCGAGGCGGGTATTTTTTCGGCGGATTAGAAGCTGATTGATGATGGTGGAAGATGTTTTGGGCGATCGTACCCACAGACTTATGTTAAATTAGACCTCTTGCAAAAATAGCTAAGACGGGATCTCCGGCCCATCCCACAAAAATCATCTTTTCTTGTGGAATGGGCCGGAGAGCCCGTCCTAAAATTTGATTAAAAGGACTTTTGCAAAAGGTCTATTTTCCTGTATTTTCAGTCACTCACAGTACCTCCGGCAAACGACTTCTTTTTAAAGCAATAGATAATTGCCTTAATCGTTCGCTAACTTCTAAATTCGATTCTTCTGACTTCAAGTTATCAGGTATTTCAGCAAACAGAATTGAATTTCCCTGCAACCATTCATTAAGAGCAACCCCAGTCCAAGTACCTTCTTTGTCTCTAAAACTATCAACTAAACCCTTCAGTTCTTGAATACAGTATGACTCGAAACCAGACGCACCGAAGATTGCATAGCGTAGGTATTCTTCAAACGCATTAATATCATTCTCTACCTCAAAAACTACAGATTCTTGTGAAGATATGAGGTCTTTAGAAACATCTACTACTATCTGCGTTGCTACCCCAGCAATTTGTCTTGCTACTCCTGGCACTCCCAAGACTTGTTGCCGAAGGTCAGGATTAAATAGTAAATCCGAGCCATATTTTACATATTTTTTCAGAACTTTAAAGGCAGCTTCTTCGCCACTATAGTAGTTATCAACAATTTCAATATCTACTCCTAAACTTTTGATGATTTTATTTCGAGTATCACTATTAACTGGGCCACGAATCAGCGCTTCCGAAACTGGACGGGCAAAACGTAAAAATAATACGCTTAAGCTATTCTCTAGTTTTGCTAAAAAATACTCCTCTGAATTTTCAATAAGCCTGGATTTTACTTGGTTACTTTCCCATAATAAACTTGTCATGTATTCAACTAATTTTAATGCTTCATCCTTAAGTTCTAAAGCAAGTTGATGAGCAATTGAAGATAGAAGCTTACTAATATCACCATACAAACTATCACGCCAAGCAAAATTGGCTTTCATGCGATCAAACTCTGGATTTGAGTTAGCCAGAAAAATCGTATCTTTCTTGTTAAATGTTTCCTCCCTAAGTTTCTTCATTTCAGTCTCGACGATTTGTAAATATCGCTCTCTAAATTTTTCTATTTGAGTAAATGACTTAGCAGTTGAACTCTCTAAGGGTTTGTTGACAACAGAATATTCATAGTATTTTTGTAAGTCAGCTTTAATTATTTCCCATTTTTGATTCCACCATTCTGTAAATAAAACTCGCCGATTATTTTCTTCAAATAGCTTTGCTTCTTCAGGATTTTCAGGATACTTTTTACTGACTGTAATATAAATTTCTTCAGAATTGCTAATAATTTTATTGATAGACGCTTCGCATCTTTTCTTTAAAATAGATACACGCTCAGTGTTGATATAGTTAAAAATTTTGTCTTTAATTTCTGGAATGCCCGTGCCATCTTTAGTGATAATTTTTCCATCGGCAATTCCTGTTAATCTCTTCAACTGAGCTTGAATATTACTTGCGTCCCCAATCTCTAACTTAGTCTGTTCTCCTGCTAAACCATTCAAAATTAAATAGGCTCCCGCTGAACCATATACAATGCGTTCAGGTGGAAGGTTTGCACGCCTTAACCAATCTTGGGAAGCTTCTTCAATATGTGTTTTAAGCGCCTCTGCACTACCTAATGAATCAATCCGACTTAAAAAAACAAACAGCTTATCAGCAACGGTGACGTTTTTATCGCCAAGTTCTGTGAATTTTATTATTTCTAGTTCCTTTTCTCGGAGGCTAGTAAACCGTTGTACCAATATTACAGCATCACAGTCAGAGAGCATTTCTTGTGCTTCATCAACGTGCTTTGCTAAACCTGAATCTAAACCCGGAACATCATAAAAAACAATCCCTTCAGCTTGAGCAAGTTTGTTAGTATAAAGTCGAGCTTCTAAAACAGCGTGAGCATACTTTTCATCTGCTACATATTTTTTTAGCGGTTCTCTAATATCTTCTAGTCTAGTAAATGAGAAAGTCACATTACCTTCTCTTCTTACCTGTTGTAAAGTTATTTCGTTTGCTCTTATGGTATTTAGGTCTTCGTTCGCCCCTACTTTCTCAAGCTCTTTTAGTAAATTTAGAAACTCTTCATCAGTTCTCGCTTGTACTTCCAGCCTTTGTTCGGACTCATTTTCAACTGAATAAATTTGGGTGGTTGTAAATGTACATCTTCCTCCCTTCGCTGGAAGTAAATCGCATTCTAGCCAAGCATTAATAAATGTGCTTTTTCCGGCTTTTTCTAGCCCAACAACAGCGATGCGAAACTCACGCTTTCTCAGTCTTTCAAGTTGGCGACGAGTTGGTTCTGCTTCTTGTAAAAGTACCTCTTTTAATCGAGCCGGAACTTCGGCTTGGGGTAAGTTGGCTAAATTTACCGCGTGTCTTTGGATGTTTAAAGCGTCAGTGAGACGAGTCTCATAGTAAGAAGAAGCTGTTTTCCAGTCCATTGATATATTCCTTACACGCGGTTAAATTTTTCTAAACCAGATACAGATAGATATTCCAGACAAGCTAATTCTTTAACAGTACCCTGTCCATTTGGGGGAAGATTTCTTTTTAAAATATATTGAACTTTTTTCCCAATCATTTCTGGCCCATCAGCAATGTCAATCCTGAAGTAAAATTCTCTTTGTTCACTTACATCTGTAATATCTTCCTCAGTTAATTTTAGACGCTGCTGTATGATATTCGCATCTTCAGGACTTGTACATAGAAAATATGAAGCATTTTCTATTAGTGTTTCTATATCAGAGACATTAATTGTATGATTTTCTCTGATATTTCCCACCACCGATGCTGGAACAATAAGACACAAAGCTACAGACACGGAAGACTTTTTTGGAGAAGGAGGTAGAGATGGTCTATTATTTGATGATTCTCCTTGTATTTGCTTCCTCTTTGGTTCTTGAGAATTTGGCCTCTCCACAAATTTGGTAGCTGTAGCAGCAACAAAATCCTGGATAGCTGTACCAACAACATCCTGGATAACTTTAGCAGTATCCCTAATTTTTTCAAAATCCATTTCTTTATCGCTCCAATAGCAAATTTGATTTGCGTTCCTTAATACTCATTTGAATTTAACACTCCTGTTTTAAGATTATGTCGAAGCTCGAAAATTCTTCTGCTAGGTTTTGAGCTTTTTGTTTCATAGGTTGCCAAATGTTTCTTTGCTTTTCATAATCTAGAGTAATTTCTTGGTTTGCTTTATCGAGTCTTTCCTGATAACGGTCAATAATATCACTCTGAATTTTGTCTACATTTTTTTTTAGACAGTCAATTTGTTCTAGTAACCAGCGTGCAACTTGATTTACTCTTTCTGACTCTTGCCCTTTCGCCTGCTCTATCCAACCTTCCAGTAATTTTTCTGTGCTGGGTAGTTCAGCATTATCACTAGAACGTGGTTGATACTCAGTTTCATAAATGGTTTTTTTACCTATCCACAATGTATACCAAGTTCGTTTTTGTTTTGGAACCTGTACTGCTTCTTCCCAAGTCCCTTGTGTAATAGCAAATCCTGCTTTAAACCGAAAATTAAATTTTAAATTACTCTCGACTTTAATCAGTTCTGATTCAGGAAATTTAATCGCTATGTCAGGTGCACGAGAATTTGCTCCATTTTCAAAATAAGACAAGTGGCAACGAAACAATTCGGACACAGCCTGATGAATTCTATTTAATTCTTGAGTAGAAATCTGTTTTAATACATCCTGTATAACAATGTTGAGATGGATAGCTAGTTCATTAAGTTCCTCATTGAGTTGTTTGAGTTTGTTTTTATCTGCCTCTGTTCTTGCTTCCATTGTTTTTCCTTCTTTAGCAACGGAAGCTTTGTAGCCTAAGTCAACTAAACGGTTCAAGTTTCTTGCTAGTAAATTGACATTTAAAACATTTGCTCTTTTTAAATTCGGACTGTCTAACTCTACCCTTCCAGTTTCTAAAGACTTTGCCACTGCTTCTAAGACTTGAGTAATTCCTTTTTGAAATTCCTTCTCCCATGAATAAAGTGGAAATAATTTTTCTCCTAATTTCTTGTATGGCTCTTCCTGTTGGAGTTCCCTAATTACGGTTCTTATATAATTCACAACGTCATCTTGTGACTGTTTTGCAAGAACCTGTTTGACTTTTGTATCTAGTCTTTCAAACGGCTGTTTTAAGTTTGTATCGCTAGTTTCTAAGAAGCCTTCAAGCTCTGCCCTAATTTTTGATATTTTTTCACATTCCTCTTGATAACCTGCTTCTGAACTGTTAAGAATAGCTGTTGTTGTTTGTACAGCCCATTCCGTTACTGCATTTCCAGCAGCCAGATTAAAACGTTCTATAATTTGTGGAATTACTAGCTGTGGGAAGTGTTCAGTAATATGTTCTCTTAAGTGTTGCTGAAACTCTTCTGCATAAGATTTTTTCCATAATGCTTCAGCAACTCGGTTTCGGTCGTGTCTAGACCATTTTTGTACGTTACGTGGCAAGTCTTCTAATATATCTTCATCAATTAATCCATTAAAATTGTTGTCCGCTTTTTTACACGCCTCAGCACTAAATATTTCATCATAATTTTGGATCTGAAGAGCCAGTAAAGCCGGCCATGTACTAAGTTTTACAACCTGCAACTTCTCAATCTCTTCTGTATATTCTTTTAATTGTTCAGTCAATTCACCTTTAATACTGCGGATAGCATTTTCAAAAAAGCGATTTTCTGTTTCAGGCCAATTTCTATCGGAGCGAAAAACATCAATACGATTAAGAGTAAAAAGCATACGCGCCGGAGAACCACCTAAATCTTTGACCTGCTGTACAACTTCTTGCAACAAGCTTTTTACTTTCTGTGCATCGGTTTCTGCACTATTGTATGTTACTATGCACAATGCCTCTCGGCACTGTTGAATCACATTTGCGTTACCTTGATCGCCCACATAGGCTAAACCAGGTAAATCAAGAATTTTTACCCTAGTTCCTTGTGGCAGTTCTAGTTTTGACTCTTTGACAAGCCGGAAAGGGTAAAAGATTGTCGATTGTGGACAAGCTAAATTCGGTTGTTTTTCTCTATTTTCAATATAACTTATCATTGCTTCATATAAGCGCTGATAAATTTTCTCCTCTCTGATACCTCTCCATTCTCCACACTCCCACAATGCTCCTGGTGTTTCATGGATTATTAGAGACTTTTCCTTGCTATATTCGATAGTGACTGCCCCTGCGCTCATTTCACTTACGGCTACGGGGACAATTTCGGCTCCACATAACAAATTTACCAAAGTGCTTTTCCCACTACTGGTGGTTCCTGTGGTCGCCAGAGTCAGAGTTGGATTACGGAGTTCATCAACCAGATTACTTAAAGCCTCGTCTAATTTACTAGAAAGTTCTTGTATTTCAGGCTGATATGTATCTGGTAAATGTTCGGAGATTTCTGTAGAAAAATTATTCCAGTATTTAGCAAGCAGTTGAGCTTGGAATTCTACTTCGTCAAAAACTTTGTATAATTGTTTACTCATGTGTTAAATACTGGTGTTGAGAGTGAATATGTATCCTATTTAACATATTTGAGTCGCAACTGATAGAGGGCTGACAGCCGCACTGTTTAATTATGACTCTAGGGTATTATACTATACTTGTAAAGATACGATCGCACTTTCTTTAAAGAATTTTACACACAGGCTCTTGAGATTGTTGCAGGTCTTCAATCAGATGATCGGCGGGCGTTGCTTAATGCAGGTATGAAACGATCGCCCGCTCGCCGAACGAGCGCTCTCTATTGTAATAAATTATACCCATATTCCCCAAAAGTCGATCGCCCGCACAGTCAAACACCAGTTTTGTGCGAGCTCTGTGATTGTCGTTTGCGTGCACGAGGGATCTCGCACGTTAAGAGTTGGTAGACTGACAATTACCTATTCCTCACCCATTCCCGGAATTCTCGCACTGCTGCGGTTGCGCCTGTCGTTGGAGTGCGATCGATCGGTCTGTTGCGATTTTCATGTTCCGGTAGCGGCACCATAATTTCTAATTGACCTTGATGATAAGCAATTCTGGCGGAACGTTGATTTCCCAGTTCCGCGAGCAAATCTTCATATAATTTCCAACTGATGTTTGGTAGTAAAACTCTTTATTCAGAGGACGTTGATATTGTTAACATTTGAGTTGGGTTTGTATTAATGACTATTTGTTTGTGTAAAATAGCAGGGAGTGCAAAACATTGACTTTATGACTAAGTTTCCCCACGACCAGTTTGCTAAAGAATACCTTCAAGAGTTATTGTCGCCTCTGGGAGAAGTAGAAACCAGCAAAGATGTCACCGCTGAAGTCAGAGAAATTGATGTCTGGTTTCAACCAACTTCTTTTGAGGGCGAATATGTTCAGAGTTTGGGTTTATTGGGTAAGATGGCTGCTACTGTAGCTGTGATTGAGCCGTTTCGCAATCCGGTTAATACTGAGGGAATCTTCAGTTGTGTGGTAAAACTATTAAATAGTAGGGCAAAACTGGGGCGGCAGACTAATCGAGAAGACCAGCGTTTAGAAGAAAGACAATTGCCGAGGTTGTGGATTTTAACTCCCACTGCTTCGGAACTTTTACTGGACAGTTTTGGTTTTCGGGTTCCCGAAGAGTCCGAGGGCTGGGCGAAAGGAGTTTATTTTTTAACTCAGGTTTGGAGAGTCGGACTAATCGCGATTCACCAGCTACCGAGAAGTCCCGAGACTATGTGGTTGCGGATGTTGGGCCGCGGACGGGTACAGGAACAGGCGATCGCAGAACTCAGTGCATTGCCTGTGGATAATCCACTCCGAACTAACGCGCTAGAATTATTGTACATCTTGCAGGCAAATTTGCAAGCGAATACACCACCTATTCCCGCAGGGGATGATGAAGATCAGGAGTTAGTTATGGCGATTGCACCTCTTTTTCAACAACATTTAGAAGCTGCACAACAACAAGGCCTCCAACAAGGCCTCCAACAAGGCCTCCAACAAGGCCGGGAAGAAGGACAGCGGATGATTTTGGAGAGTTTTTTGCAAGTTAGATATGGGGAGTTAGACCCACGAACTGTCGCATTAATTCTACCGATTTCGGCTTTGCCTGTTGCCGAGTTCACCTTGCTGTTAGTGCAATTATCTACTCTGCCTGCGGGAGAAAATGAACACCAAAATGTGCAAATTTTGTTGGCACAAACAGTTATGGAAAAAACCTTCATTCAATCGGGACAATTAGAAGAAATCCCGGTAAATCTCATCCCCGATCTGCTGGCTTTATCCCCAGACAATTTATCATCGCTGTTGGCAGACTTGCCTCAATTATCGATTGAAGAACTGATGGCTAGATTGGCACAATCATTGACTTAGAAAAAAATAAACTGACGGGTAATAGCCTGTCAATATTGGGGCGGTTTCTCACAGATACCGCCTCTATATTTTGCAGATGTCAATAGCTACGGTCATGCGCTACTGTAGTTAATAGTAGACTGTGGTCATTAGTCCTTGTTGTATGAAGCTGCGATCGTTCTTTTCTTTCCTCATTGCTGGCGTTTTGGCTCTCTTAGCCTTGAGTGCAGGCGGTTTTTACTGGCTGTCAACCAAAACTCCCCTCAATCTGCTCGCCGGTGGGCCGACAACTACTCCGGCTGCGGCTGTGTTTGTCTCGAAACAATCACCTGTGTTAGTTTCAATGCTGGTAAATCCCGATCGCCTCGAAGCATTGCGACAAATCTTTGCCTCTCCTGAAGAAAGAAGCCGATCGCACGCTGAATTCGAGCAAATAAAAAAAAGCTTCCTCGTTAATACTGGCCTGGATTACAGTCGCGATATCCAACCTTGGATAGGTGACGAAATTACTTTCGCCACCACCACGCCAGATTTCGACGATCGCGAACTCAACAACGGCAAACAAACCGGGTTTTTGCTAGCCGTTTCCTCCCAAAATGCCGATCGCAGTCAAGAATTTCTCACTTCCTACTGGCAAAAAGAATCTCGTAAGGAGAAAACTGTGCAGTCGGAAGTATACAAAGGTGTCAAAATTTATTATAAAGAGTCACCAATAACTAACCCTAAAAAAGATTCGATTTGGTCTTTCAACTCGCTTTCTCTACCAAATTCAACTTTGCCTCCCAGCTTTGTAACAGCAGCAATCGGCGGTAGTTCTGATTCAGGAAATAACAGCAGTTTTGTTTTATTTGCCAACAGTCCGAACGTGCTGCGAGATGCAATTGATAACGTAGAATCAGCAAACCGGAATCTCAACAACAGTCCTAACTATCAAAAAGCTTTGCAGCAGCTAACTCAAGGCAGAATAGCTTTAGGATTTGTCAATCTCCCGCAGCCAGCAACCGAGAAAAATCCCCAAGTTTCCCCCAATTCCCTCGCAGTTGCTATCGGAGTCAACCGACGGGGATTGCTGGCCCAAACTGCTTTGGTGACATCGGGAGACAAAACAGCAATTCCCACACTATCCGCACCAGTGCAAGCCTTGCAGTACATACCCTCAGCCAGTCCTTTCACGGTCGCCAGCACCGATTTAAGGAATTTTTGGACTGATTTGTCATCGGCGGTGTCAACTAACACAGAGGCTTCAAAATTAGTCGATCGCGCGATCGCAGATATTCAGCAAAATTCGGGCGTCAATTTGCCCCAAGATATATTTAACTGGGTACAAGGAGAATACGCTTTAGCCGTGGTTCCGAGTTCGTCAAACACTCCCGACTGGATTTTTGCGGCCGAGAAATCTGCTGATGCTCAAAAGGCGATCGACAAACTCGATGAAATTGCCCGCAGCAAAGAATACAGTATCGGCAACTTTACTCTCAGAAACCAGAAAATTACCGCTTGGACGCAGTTGACAACGAGCCAGAGTTACGATGTAAAAAATAAGAGCAAAAGTGCGATCGAAACCGAGGCAAAAGGAGTTCGAGCCACTGTCGGCAAATACGAAATTTTCACGACTTCCGTAGAAGCAATGGACGCAGCACTCAAAGCAGCCGAAACAGGCTCTTTGGTGGCAAATCAAGATTTTCAAACCAGCATCGAACCGCTACCGCCAGCTAACGACGGCTATTTTTATTTAGACTGGCCCTCCAGCAGAGCAATTTGGGAAAAACAAATCCCGCTGTTGAGGTTAATTGAACTTTCTGCAAGACCACTTTTTGACCACTTGCGATCGCTCACCGTCACCAGTACGGGAGAAATAACAGGAATTCGCAAAGCTACAATATTTATGCGGCTGAATTAGTCAGTTGTCAGTTGTCAGTTGTCAATAATTCGGACAGTTTGATGCCATCCGTAGGGGTGGTAAAAACCCGGTTTTTTACGTAAACGCACCTCGACCATCTATCAGCAGTGCAGTGGGAGCATCTCAGTTTTGATTTTATAGTGCTGTCCCCGCTCGCGATCTATCCAACACTCGCGAGCGGGGACGCTCGCACTGTAAAGAAATTGCTTTTTCCAAAAGTGAGAGGCTCCCAGTCCAGTCATGAGTCATAGCACGTTTAAAAATTATTGGCACAAACATTGTGTTTGGGCTTACTGTCTCATAACTAATGACTGATAACGTTCGCGAGCTCTTAAGCTCGCAAAACATGACTAATGACTAATAGCGTTCGCGAGTAACGTTCGCGAGCTCTTAAGCTCGCAAAACATGACTAATGACTAATGACTACTCAGGATTGACTACTATTGGGTTGACTGGTGTTTTAGGTTTCCCAAAATAAGCTTGAAACACCTCTTTGGCGATCGGCGCCGCGGCAACAGAGCCAAAACCGCCATTTTCCACAACCACGGCGATCGCAATTTCCGGCTTGTCCGCAGGCCCATAGGCTACATACAGCGAGTGATCCTTCTGTCCGATTACCTCCGAAGTCCCAGTTTTGCCCGCTGTTAGTGGAATTGAACCGTCATTGAGCCCCTGTCCCGTACCGTCGGTAACTACTGCCACGAGTCCTTCTTTAATCACATTAACTGTCGAAGGTTTCATCCCCGTAGGTACTGGTTTTGTCTCAGGCTTGCCAGTCAGAGAAGTCAAAAGATGCGGTTTGACGCGATTACCACCATTGGCGATCGAACCTACCATCACCGCCGCCTCCAAAGGAGTCACCAACACGAACCCTTGACCGATCGACATTGTTACCGTATCACCAGCATACCAAGGTTCTTTATAGATTTTTTCCTTCTGGGCCGGGGTCGGCATTTGACCGTGATCGCCACCGCCTAGGCCCAAAAGCTTCAAATCCGTATCCTTACCAATGCCCAAGCGGTGTCCCCACTTAGCAATTTCGTCCGGCCCGGCACTCATCCCGATTTGATAAAAAAACGTATTGCTGCTGAAAGCCAAGGCATCCCGAAAGCCGATGTTTCCGTAACCGCCACTGTGTTCGTTAAAATCAATTCCCCCCACAGTAATGTAAGACGAAGTACCAATAATTGAGTCCGGCGAAAACTTGCCCGACTCCATCCCCGCGACGGAAGTCACAATTTTAAACGTGCTGCCGGGGGGATAGCCTTGCATGGTTCGATTCACAAATGGATTTTCTTCCTGTTGAAGAGTTGCCCAATCATCCTTAGTGATTTTTCGCGTAAACAAATTGGGGTCAAAAGTCGGGTGGCTGGCCAAAACTAATACCGCGCCGGTTTTCACATCAAGGGCCACTACTGCTCCCCGGCGGTTCCCCAGGGCTGTTTCGGCTGCTTTTTGCATGGACAAGTCTATGGTTAGCTGCACTGCCTCGCCCGGTTTGGGCGGTGTCTCCCCCATCAGTCGCAATTCTTGATTTTGGGCATTTACTTCGATCAGCCGATCGCCCCACACACCCGCAATTTCCTTGTTAGAACTTGCTTCTATGCCCATCTGACCGACAATCATCCCCATTGGATATTCCGGGTGAGCTTTCAAGTCTTCTGCGGTAGCTTCGCCAATATATCCCAAAACGTGAGCAGCTAAACTGCCTTCGGGATAGTAGCGGCTTGCTTCTGGCCGCACTTCCACTCCCCGCATTTGTCCCACCTGTTCTGCTAGCGGTACAAACAATGCTGGTGGCATAGCTTGCTTGATTCGCACCGGTCTGTAGGATAGAGGATCAACTTTTTTTAATTTCTCTAATATTTCTTTAGCCGGGATTTTTAGCAGCGGACTCAACTTTTGTGCTGTCACTTTCCACTCTTCGGGCGTTTGTTCTTTCGGCCACAAATAGACCGATCGAGCTAAATTGTTAGCCGCTAGCAGCTTGCCTTTGCGATCGACAATGTGTCCGCGATTCGCCGGCATCGGTACTAGGCGAACGCGATTGTTTTCGGCTCGTTCTCGGTTTTGCTTGCCTTGTACCAGTTGCAATTCCACCAGCCGGCTAGCGTGCAGGCCCAGCAAACCGGTTGCTACTAGCATTAACACGATCGCCCGGTGTATCGGACGCGACTGTTTCTTAGGAGTTTCCAGCAGAGTTTTGTCATTCGAGCGAAATTCAGAGAGCGCAGAAATTTCTCGTTGCATCATTCTATAGGTAGATGTTAAATCCTAGATTTTAGAGTCCTGATTGTCAATTTTGCAGTATACATCATCACACCCCGGGCCGTTCTATAGGTGCAAGCTGCATTAACGGGAATTGACCGTTGGGCGAAGCGGAAAGATTGTTGACACTCCCCGGCAGTCAAGGCACGGGGATTCTTAAGACATTTCGGTCTTAATATCCCTATGGCTAGGGTTCCCAAACTCACCACATTTGCTTTTTGAGCGTGGTGATACCTTTTGGGCGTCTAGGTACATAGTACCAGGTTTCGCAGAGTCCCCGCGTACCATTTTCAAAGCTCGATCTCTAATCGTTTTTGCAGCACCAATATCAGCGTGTTCATGATAGCCACATTCTACACAGATGAATTTTTCACCATCTCTGTTGGACTTATCTATATGACCACAATTTCGACATTCTTGGCTAGAGTGTTTAGGATTGACTTTAATGACGACCTTTCCTTGCTTTGCAGCTAGATACTCAATCTTCAAAATCAATTCACCCCAGCCTGCATCAGAAATAGAGCGATTTAAACCTTTTTTTCTGGACTGTCCATTTTTGAGAAATCTTCCAGTTTTCTCCTCAATTTTTACACGACAACGACGTAGCATTCCAGAAATATGTAAATCTTCTAAAGCAATTGCATCAATATTTCGCTCCACTATTTTGTGAGCGACTTTCCATTGATACGCTTGACGCCGATTGCTGATTTTTTGATGTAATAGTCCTACTTTTTTGGCTGTTTTTTTCCGATTTTTACTGCCTTTGACTTGGCGACTAACTCGTCTCTGTCTAATTTTTAAGGTGCGTTTAACTTTTTTATTAGTTGAAAATTTGGGATTTTCAATTTGATATCCATCGGAAAGATGCACCAGCTTGGTAATCCCTAAGTCGCATCCAATTACTTTAACCACATCCTGGAGAGATTTAGCCTTGTAATCGGGAACAGACTTGTCTTCGATCCTCAGAGACACGTACCAACCATTTTGGCGCTAAAAAGGTGAGGTATGACTGACAGGTTATATAACCACTGAAACCAAGAGGGCTCTCTTCCCAACAACGTCCGCGAATATGAGAGCTAGATCCGCTATAGTGAAACCATCAGGGATTGAGCGTGAGTTATAAAACCGCATCCAACCTACTTTGGGCAAGTAGATTTTGTTACCTTGTATCTTTATTCCCATTACAAAAGTAAAAGAGGTAAAGTTACTACGGTTTTTGAATTGAGGAAATCCTCTGCCTTCAAAGAAGTTTTTGTAGGCAGTATCTAAACGTTTAACGTTCTGTTGTAAAACTGTTGAGTCAATGCCACTATACCAAGGTCTAGCTATTTTGAGCTTCGGTAAGGATGTGATTTGAATGTCACCAGCAGTGCGACGAGGATTTTTGAGTTTACCTTCAAAATCTACCTTGCCATCTTTCCAGGGATTGCCGGTTGCACCATTTTTACTGACGAAGCAGGTTAACGGACAAGCTTCAACCTGATTTCTGATATCGCAGTAGTCTCCTTGAACAAACTGTTGGTTATATTGAATGATTCTGTCGTTCAGGCACCAGTTATAGTGACTTCTCAACATATCCACCCAGTTTGACATTTTTAAATCTTGGGTTTGATTTGGACGAAGTTTGTAAACATAGTTGGTCAACAAGATTGAGTCACCTCCTGTTTGTTGTGTACCTGATTTAAGCTTAAACTAAAATCTATTGGATTGAAGGGTTTGTCATACTTCTTTGTATTGAAAAGGTTTAAAAGTTGAAGCCTTGCTCTATATTTGAATTAAAGCCGTCCTATAATGACGGGGTTTTCAACCCAATTTTCTGATAATTGGCCTTGGAATAACTAATAACTTGTCACCGATCGCTGCAAACTAATCGCCCAAGCACCAAGAAATAGCCAGCAAAATCAAAGTCAGGCTGAGCCAAACCGGGAAATGGAGCCAGCCAGATAGAGTCATAGGTAACAATAGCAAAACCTCGGCGAATAGGGAAGCAATTCCCAATACAGAGGCAAGCAGTATCAAATTTATCATCTTGACACCGTACAATTGCGGGTATGAGCGTGGCGCGTGTGGCAGAACTGGGAGTGGCACGAGGAAGGGCGATCGCACAGGTGTTGTTCTGATAAAAATAAGGAAGAGAAACCAAGAGGTTTTGAACTAATTAAAAAAAAATGTTCTTCCTCTCCTAGTTCGGATTCTTGGGGCTGCGATGGGTAAATTCTGAGTTGTGATTTTAAGTTGTGACAGAGGAGTAGTGCCATGTTGTTTAATCCGCGAGTTCATTTCAAAAACGCTGCGATCTTGGCTGCGACTTGTGCGATCGCCACCCACCCAGTTTTAGCAGAAACAGCCAATTTCGGCACATTAATTTTATCGCGAGGTTTTGGGGCCCCAACAGCAGCTTTGAGAGGTTCCACAGGCGGATCGTACTCTCTATCTGCCATTGCCAACGCCGATCGCCACAAAAACAAATGTTTGGGTTTTGCCACCCCCACTCCCGACCACATCATAGTCTTGCAGCAAAACTTGGACAAACTTACCATCCAAGTCAACAGCGGAGGCAAGGACACCACCTTACTCGTACAAGGCCCCGGTAACACCGTGCGCTGCGGAGACGATACAGGTCAGAATAAAGATGCTGGCATTGTAGATTCAGACTGGCAAGCAGGCTCATACAAAATTTGGGTCGGCACACTCGAACCCGGAGTCAAGTCTAACTATACGATCTCAGTACAGGAATAGGGTGCAGTGGCGCTGTGAGGTGGGGACAATCGAATATCTTCAAATTTTATCGCAATCTCCCCCAATCTGCTCCAGGGACACTCCCCCAATCTCCGACTCCCCAAATCTCGCGCTCCGCCACTAACTTCCCCCATCAAGTAAAATGTAAGATCGAAAGTGCCGTGTTTAACCAAAATTGGTAAATCCGAAAGTGCTAAAGACTCTTAGAGCTGACTTCAGTATAATTTTCGATCGCGACCCAGCCGCTCGCAACTGGCTGGAAGTTTTGTTTTGTTACCCAGGTCTTCAGGCCCTAGTGCTGCACCGCCTCGCACACTGGCTTTACGTACTGGGTCTTCCCTTCATTCCCCGCTTAATTTCCCACATTGCTCGCTTTTTGACCGGCATTGAAATTCACCCAGGGGCAACGATCGGCAAAAGCGTCTTCATCGACCACGGTATGGGGGTTGTGATTGGCGAAACAGCGATCGTCGGCGATTTTGCCCTAATTTACCAAGGTGTCACCCTCGGCGGCACAGGCAAGGAAAGTGGCAAACGTCACCCTACCGTCGGTGAAAATGTAGTTGTCGGTGCCGGCGCCAAGGTACTCGGCAACCTGCTAATTGGCAACAACGTTCGCATCGGCGCCGGTTCCGTCGTCCTGCGAGACGTACCATCTGACTGTACCGTTGTAGGGATTCCCGGCCGCATTGTTTATCGATCGGGAGTGCGCGTCAATCCCCTAGAACACGGCAGTTTGCCGGATTCCGAAGCTGCGGTAATTCGCTCTTTAGTCGATCGTATCGAATCCCTCGAACAGCAACTAAAAAGTTTGATTCCCCAACCATCTGCCTCATTAACTTCTGTTTCCGATTTCCATTCAGCATTCTCAACTTTAAATCAAACCAGTCATGTAGCTGTAGCTGAAAAAAACCAATTAGCTGTTGCCACCGCTTGTCAGTTAAAAGATAAAGCAATTCAAGAATTTTTCGACGGCACCGGCATCTAAAATTTGAATTGGGAATTGGGAATTGGGAATTGGGAATTGGGAATTGGGAATTGGGAATTGGGCATTGGGCATTGGGCATTGGGCATTGGGCATTGGGAATTGGGAATTGGGAATTGGGAATTGGGCATTGGGCATTGGGCATTGGGCATTGGGAATTGGGCATTGGGCAAACAGGGCATTGGGAAGAAGGCCAAACAGGGAAGAATGCCCGCGCAGGGCATTGGAACCAATCCAATAACCAATAACCAATAACCAATAACCAATAACCAATAACCAATAACCAATAACCAATAACCAATAACCAATAACCAATAACCAATAACCAATAACTAATAACCAATAACCAATAACTAATGACTTCTTTTTCAGGGATTGACCGATCGCACAAACCAATTGCCATCCCCGTCGCGCCCGTAAAGCGATCGGTTCTGGGGTTCCCCCCGCAACTCCAAAAAATCCACCGTTTCCGGTTCCAACAGCAGCAAGCAAAAACTAGGCAGCGGCTCGATCGCATCTGGGGAAGCACAATCAAAAGCAGTAGCCTCAGCCTTGTCTTTCCCAGGATCGGGCCAACCAAACTGCACCCGCGCCCCCTCAGAAAGCTCCTGCCAAGCTGTGCGGCGGGCTGCGTACAACTCTACATCTGGACAATCTGCCCCTGCCAAAATCAGTTGTCCAGCAATCCGAAATTGTTCCCGAGTTTTAGGGAAATACCAGCAAATCTCCCCCCAAGGATAGAGATTAATTTCCTCTGCCTTTTGACTGCGAATATCTGTAATAAACTTTAACTGGTTGGTGTTTTCCAAAAAGCCTCGAAACACCACAGTGCGGTTAGCAGGACGCCCGTCAGGACGAACCGTTGCTAGTTGCAAGTAGCGGGCATAGGCAAGACTGCGGTTGCGGTGGAGCGATCGCGCTAAGGGCGATCGCCAAAGTGCTAAAGACATAATGAATATCCTATTATATGGGTAATTGGCGATCGGTAGTTGGCAATCAGTAACTGTAGTTTAGACTAAAAAATGAGTACAGCTAAAAGTAGCCACCTTTGAATCTCAGGCAAGCTGTTGCTTAAAAACTCAAGAGGGATCAGATTAAA
>NZ_JAEQCE010000160.1:0-5955 GCF_020738665.1 Microcoleus sp. PH2017_08_TRC_O_A | reverse complement strand
TTTGAGGGACGGCTCCTTTGCTCTCTCTATCAATAGTGAGAGTATTGCTATCGCGTATGCCCTGTTTGTCCAGGGTTGTGCAGCGTAACACCGTCAGCTACTTCTCTCAGATGAGAAGCGCAAATCAAATTACTGTAAACTACGAAGGTACAGGCTCCGGCGCTGGTATCAAAGCATTAATTGCAGGTACTGTGGATTTCGCAGGCAGCGACGCGCTGATGACTTCTGCACAAATCTCTCAGGTAAGCCGTGGCGTCATGGCAATTCCGACAGCCGGCGGCGCGGTTGCAGTTGTCTATAACTTGCCCGGAGTTAACAATGTCAGGCTGAGTGCCGATGCCATGAAAGGCATCTTTGAAGGCAAAATTACCCGCTGGAATGATGCGAAAATCGCAGGGATTTCTGGACAAGCTAAAAATTTGCCAAATACTGCCATTCGAGTAGTTGTGCGGGCAGACAGCAGCGGTACTAGCTTTATTTTTAGCAACCACTTGCAGGCTATTGGCAGCAGCATCAAGGGTGCCGCTCAACCGAGTTGGCCTGGTAGCCCCCTCAGCGGCCAAGGAAACCCCGGCGTAGCAGGTTTGGTGAAACAAACACCCGGTGCAATTGGCTACGTTCAAGATACTTTTGCTCGACAAAACAAGCTGCAAACAGCGTTTATTCAAAATAAAGCTGGCAGATTTGTAGATGCTAACTTGGCAGAAGCCGAAAAAGCTTTAGCAGGGGAAACATACCCGGCAGACTTCCGCTTGGTTGAAGGAAATCCTAATGATGGATATCCGATTGTTGGCTTGACTTGGTTGTTAATCTACAAACAGTATCCTGCTGCGAAAGCAGATGCTATTAAAAAGATGGTTAATTGGGTGATGACTACAGGTCAAGGTTTGAACAAACAATTAGAGTTTACCTCGATTCCGCAAGCTACAGCTCAAAAGGTGATTCAAGCAGTGAATCAGAGTGTGGTTGCTAAAGGTTAATTAAAATATTTTCAGGGAGTTATGAGTTTTGAGTTAATTGTATGGCTCAAAACTCATACGTTGCATTTATTAAGGTGCAGGCACTATGCTATCTATTTCATCAATCAAAGATTTCGCTGTTTACGCCATAACTTGGGTATGACCAATTCTTCAAAGAAACCGAAAAAATCGACTCGGAAGTCTGCTGGAATCACCACCCATGTAGACTTGACTGATACGAAGGGTGAAGGTTTGTGGCTGGAGTCGGGATTTACAGGATTTGTATGGGCTTTTGCTATAGCCACGGCGGGTACGCTGTTTTGGATGAGCGAGATAATTTTTAAGGATGCTTGGCCGGCGATTAGCAAGTTTGGACTGGAGTTTTTGTGGAATCCCAAATGGGATATCGGTGAGTTGCAGTTTGGGGCTCTGCCGTTTATTTACGGTACGGTAGTTAGTTCTGCGATCGCCATTATCATAGCAATTCCTCTAGGACTTTCAGTCGCGATCGTTACCAGCGAGAACTTTTTGCCTGCTTGGGTGCGATCGCCCTTAGGATTCATGGTTGAATTAATCTCAGCCATTCCCAGCGTCATCGTTGGCCTGTGGGGCATCTTCGTCTTAATTCCCTTTCTGCTGCCTTTACAGCAGTCGCTGTTCAACAATTTTAGCTGGTTTCCCCTATTCAGCAGCGAACCTTTTGGGCCGGGAATGCTGCCCGCCGGCATACTTTTATCGATTATGATTTTGCCGACAGTCGCCGCCATCAGCCGCGATGTCTTGCTGTCGGTTCCCGTAGATTTGCGAAGTGCTTCAATGTCACTGGGCGCTACCCGCTGGGAAACCATATTTAAGCTGTTATTACCAGCAGCAAGTTCAGGAATTATCGGAGCTACTATCTTGGCATTGGGACGCGCATTAGGCGAAACAATGGCAGTCACAATGGTAATCGGCAACTCGATTCAAATCAACCAATCTATATTAGCTCCCGGCTACTCAATCCCCGCTGTTTTAGCAAGTCAATTTCGGGAAGCTCAAGAAGAACTGCACATCGGCTCTTTAATGTATTTAGCCCTAATTCTATTTGTGATCACCCTATTGGTGAACGCAGTCGCAGTATTGCTGGTGCAGCTAATCGGCGTTAAGGGAGCTAAGAATTAACCATGACTCAAACACAAAAGTCCCACAATATTCTAGATGTAGAAATCAACAATTCGCTGTCGCTGAGCCGAAATTTGTTCAGCCGGGGAATGACAGTTATTGCATTCTCCCTCACAGGTCTGGCTCTGCTGCCTTTGTTCGCTATTTTGTACAAAATTTTGGGCGAAGGACTGACACATTTAAGCTGGGAAGTGCTAGTGTCTCTGCCCGCACCCGTCGGAGTTGAAGACCAGCCCAACGGCTTTGCAAATGCGATTCTTGGTACAGCTTTAATGGTGGGAATTGCCACATTATTTAGCGTACCAATCGGCGTAATGACCGGAATATTTCTCTCAGAGTTTGGCAGAGACAATAAAGCTATAGCAAATACTATCCGCTTTATCACCGTCATTCTAAGTAGCGTTCCCTCAATTGTTGTCGGCGTCTTTGCTTACGCTTTAATTGTCGTGACAACTAAGTCATTCTCAGGATTAGCCGGCGGTTTCGCGTTGGGGATTATCATGCTGCCGGTGGTAGCATTGACAACAGAACAAGCATTAAAATTAGTGCCTGCTTCTTACCGCCTCGCTTCTGCTGGTTTAGGAGGCGGACGCTTTCAAACAATGTTTCGGATTATTATTCCCTCAGCACTTCCAACTATTACCACAGGCATTTTACTCGCAGCTTCCCGCGCCGCCGGCGAAACTGCACCGCTAATCGTAACTGCCTTGTCCAGCCAATTTTGGCCTCCTTTAGTTGAGAAATTGGGCGAGATAGTTCAGTCTCCCGTCGGCGCAGAAACCATGGCAAAAATCCAAGAAATTCCCGAGACACTGCTAACTCCGACTCCTTCTATGTCTGTATTAATATACAGTTACGCCAGCTCTCCTTACAAGGAGCAGAACGAATTGGCGTGGACTGCTGCTTCTGTCCTTTTGGGTATGGTTTTGCTCACCAGCTTAGCTTCTCGTGCCGTCACTCGCAAACGCTTGCAAAATCGGTAAATTGCTTGAGAAGGAAGTTCGGCAACCGTATGGGATGTAATGTATTTAACGGATTAATGTTAGACAAGATTGCATTCATTCTCTTTCCTCTCTTCAAAATATCTGCGTTTATCTCTGTTTATCTGCCTTAAATCTGCGGTTTATGTATCAATATATCCGTGATTTACGAAACAAGTGCATAGATAGAACACCTAACTAAATAAAGGCATCAGGCCATATTCTGCATCTACTAAAAATCTACTGCTCACACTAGAAAAACTCCAAATAATGAAATCCAAAAGTAACTTAAAAGCTGAAAAATATAGCGACCAATTCCTCGAAGATACGACTCCTGAAATCGACCCCAATGCTATGCCAGCATTGCGGGTTCAGGACTTGAGCTTTTACTACGGCACTCACAAAGTTCTCGAAAATCTATCGATGAATATCCCTCACCCGCAAGTGACGGCGATTATCGGCCCTTCAGGTTGTGGCAAATCAACTTTTCTGAAAGCTCTCAACCGCATCGGCGAATTGGAGGGAAAAGTTCAAATCAAAGGCAGGGTTGAGTTTTTTGGACAGGATATTTACAGTCCTAAGGTAAATATTAATAGTTTGCGCCGCCAAATTGGCATGGTGTTTCAAAGGCCGAATCCTTTTCCGCTGAGCATTTACGATAACATTGCTTACGGAGTCCGCATTTTTGGTCGCAAAAGCAAAGCAGAGTTAGACGAAATTGTGGAATCTGCGCTGAAAAGTGCGGCGCTTTGGGATGAGGTGAAAGATAATTTGAAGAAGTCGGCTCAGGGAATTTCGGGCGGACAGCAACAGCGACTTTGTATTGCTCGCGCTTTGGCTGTTAAACCGAAAATTTTACTGATGGATGAGCCTTGTTCTGCTCTCGATCCGATTTCTACTATGAAGATTGAGGAGTTGTTTCAAACTCTGCGGGAACAGTTAACTGTGGTGATTGTAACGCACAATATGCAGCAGGCGGCTCGGGTTTCTGATTATACGGCTTTCTTTAATACTGATGAAAGTCGCATCGGCCGCTTGGTGGAATTTGGGCCGACAAGCCGGATTTTCACTTCCGCCAGTAATTCTAGTACGAGGGATTACATTCAAGGTCGTTTCGGTTGATACTTAAATTGGAGCATCTCTGTTTTGGATGGGAGCATCTCATTTTTGTAAAAAGCATTTTTTATTATAGTGCTGTCCCCGCTCGCGTACTGTAAAATACGCGAGCGGGGACAGCACTATAATAAATGCAAAACTGAGATGCTTCCGTTTTGCATTTTATAGTGCGAGTTCGCAATTTTTCGCTTGCTTTTATTATCTGGCAAGCATTTGCGAACTCACACTAAAAGAAAAAATACTTTTTGCAAAAGTGAGATGCAGTATACCCCTATTCTGGAAGCACTCCCGAAAAACAACAGGTTTCTCGGTACTTGTGCGGATATTTAACTAGCTGTAAATAGCTACAATTGATGTTATTGAAGCTCTCACTTCTCCTCGCTACTCCAACACAACAGTAACCAATGGCCAGCTTGGTCGAGCAATTTAATTAGATTTTCAAACCTCCATTTACTTGTTGGACAACCAAACCTTAGCGCCACGGGCGGCATTTGCCACATCGCGGACTAAGGGTACGTAGTCATACCAGGCACTCGCATTGATGTCGCTGCGAGAACTGCGTTGCCAGCCTAAATTTGGTTCTGCAATCAGCGTCGTGATATCTGGGTTTTGAGCGCGGAAGGTGCAATAGGCGCCGTCTACGTGCATGGGCCCGCCATCGGGATGTCCGCTGGGACGCTGTTGCACTTGTTCTAGAAAAGCTATCAGCCGATCGAGAATTTGTCCGTTTACACCATAGAAATGGGTGGTTTGAATCGCCCGAGTGTATGGTTTTAACAGCACTGCTGCTTCGGACGATCGCCCATTCGGATCTACCTTGGGTAAATTACTATCCGTCAAATAATGCCCCAAGTAGACCATCCCCCAATCCTGCCCTTGCAGTTGTTCGATTAACGCCGATTGCTGAGCGATTAGGGTTGGAGAAATTGCTAAATCATCTTCCATGACCAAAACGTTGGACAAGTTTTGCTGTCTGGCGTGTTTCAAAATGCTCAAGTGGCTCAGGAAGCAGCCCCACGCTCCGATACTAGGGAATTCACCCGCCGTCTCTGGACGACTCGCTGGGAAAATCTCAACACTATTAGTTGCCAAGGAAATCCCCACATTGGCAAGTTCCTTGGTAATGTCACGGCGGCGATCCTGGCGCTCTGGCAAATTCACCACGTAAGTCCGTTCAAAAAAATCCGTCAGTTTCATAAATTATGATTCTGTTAACCGTTACTATGATGTCGGACATCTTTACATATCCTAAACGCTAAGTACAAAATATCTTGTTCACCACAAGCGATCAACGGTGATTTCCTACATGATTCCCAAGTAAAATCACCACGACAATGCTGGAATGATGAGCTATTTTATACCAAGAATTAGGACGTTTAAAAGTTTTGCAGCCACCCAAATTGTTCGCAAGGCTTACAGATAACTATTAAGTTTGGTAACGAGCTATCCAGAAAGAAACTCGGTTTCCGAACCCCGCAGGAAAGTCCTGAACAATAAGCATGATGGTGTCTCCAGGCACATATTTGTATTAAACTAACCCTAGTGTAATTATGTCTCCCTCTCTGTTAAAGCGAGAATTAGGTGTTTTCGGTGCAACTCTCATGGGCCTCGGCTCGATTGTGGGCACGGGAGTATTTGTAAGTATCGGGATAGCTACGGAAATTGCGGGGGCGGGAGTGATTTGGGCTGTGACTGTTGCTGCTTTAGTTGCTGTTTGCAATGGTCTTAACAGCGCTCAG
>NZ_JAEQCE010000159.1:0-6133 GCF_020738665.1 Microcoleus sp. PH2017_08_TRC_O_A | reverse complement strand
GACTGTGGGGTGGGCATCTTGCCCGCCCCAGTCAGCAACAGGCAAGATGCCTGTTCCACTGTTGAGTAATTTGACTGTGGGGTGGGCATCTTGCCCGCCGCTAAAAGCCCGATCGACCGATGCTTGAGATCGGCGGAAAATGCCGTCGCCACCGGTGTTACAGGACTGCGGGAATCTGTAACACTGGGGCATTGCGTTAGGTTCACCAGACGGGAGTTTGGGGCGAACGCCTGCTGCTAAAAGCTGGTTGCCTTCAGAATCTAGGATCGAATTAAAAGTGCGATCGTCCCGGCCGCTGTTAAATGCGCGCACACCGTCCGCCCAGACAATCATTTGAGGTAAATAATCGGGCTTCAACAGCCGTCGCAGTTGAAAGTCAACAACTTGGGCAGTTGCGCCGTTGACTGCAAAGTTAAATACCTTTAAACCCGGACTCCCGTTAGCAGCCAAAGATTGTTTTAGCTGTTTGGGATCGACGCCCTGCAACGCCCGGGAACTACCGACGATCAAAACATCTGGCGGCCCGACGGCTGCAACGTAGGATAGGTATAGTTCTAGCTGTTCGTCGAGTAAATCGCTGCTGAAGCTGACTGTACTGGCTTGCGATCGACTTGCGCCCGCTTGCTGTTGGGCATAAACCAGATTTTTCATGTACTCGGTTACTTTTTTTTCAGCAAACGCCCGCCTGGGACTACCGGGGGGAACCGCTTGCATCCAGGCTACGGCTTGCACCCATTGGGCTGCTACTTCGTCCCACTCTTGTTTTGAATTGGCGGATTGAGCCAAATTGGCGGCCTTGGTGGCAAAGTTAACTGAATCTCCAAATGGGTCGTTTTGGGCGCAGGAAGGAACGCTGATGGATTTTTGGCGTTTATTGGGGTTTTTGGCTAACACAGAGGTTGGTGGCTGCGTTAGGACGGAGGATGATGCGATCGGGCTTGATGTCGCTGCGGTGTTGGGTGGCTTGGGTGGCGAACATCCGACTGTTGTTAGGGCGATCGCAGCGATCGCGGTGCAGGTACGTTTTAAGATGTTAGTACCCAGAGTAGCAATGTAGCGGCGAATCATACAGCTTTCACCGTTCGCGAAACATTAGTAAATATTACCGCAAGTGGGCTGGTGATGTTAATTGCGTATTTCTGTGTGGGATTCGATGACTGCTTCGGCTTCCAGGGCGATCGATCGCAATTTATCAAGGATATCCTGACTGGCACTCTCCCACAACCCCCGTTGGCGAGCTTCTAACAATCTTTCCGCCATATCTCGCAGCGCCCAAGGATTATTTTCCTGAATAAATACCTGAACTTTTTCATCAAAAATGTAAGCCTGTGCAATTCCTTCATACATAAAATCTTCAACACAATTCGCCGTAGCATCGTAAGCAAACAAAAAATCCACCGTTGCGGCAATTTCAAAAGCACCTTTATAACCGTGACGCATCGCCCCTTCAATCCATTTCGGATTTACCGCCCTGCTGCGATAAACCCGCGCAATTTCTTCTTTGAGTTGTCGCACTTTTGGATTTTCGGGAATCGAGTTATCTCCGAAATAAGTTTCAGGATTTTTCCCTTGCAAATTGCGAATTGCCGCAGTCATTCCGCCTTGGAATTGATAATAATCGTCGGAGTCGAGGATATCGTGTTCGCGGTTGTCTTGATTTTGGAGAACTATTTGCATTTGACTGAGGCGCTGTGTAAAGGCTTCCGGTGCCGAACATCCCCATTCACTTTGTTGAACTCCGGCTGCATCTCCAGGCAAATTTGAGGAACTAGAGGAAGTATAGGCGTAACTGCTCCAATTAATGTAAGCTGTTGCTAAATCGCCATCGTCTGTCCAGTTTTGAGCTTCAATTATTCCCTGAAGCCCCGCACCATAAGCCCCCGGTTTTGAACCAAAGACTCGAAATTGCGATCGCACTTTCGCATCTTCCCGACTCAAACCAGCCGATTCCCAATCCAAAATCTCTTGTTTAACTTGTGCTGCTAAAGGATTGTCTTCCGCAGATTCATCTAAATCCGCCACAGCTTTGACAGCCGAGTCAAACAAATCAATTAAATTAAAAAAAGCATCGCGGAAAAAGCCAGAAATCCGCAAAGTAACATCAACGCGCGGTCGCCCCAAAACAGCAACAGGCAAGATTTCAAAATCTACAACCCGGCGCGAAGGCCCATCCCAAATTGGTTGAACTCCGATTAATGCTAAGGCTTCGGCGATGTCGTCTCCACCTGTCCGCATAGTCGATGTTCCCCACACAGACAAACCCAAAGTTTTCGGATATTCACCATTTTCTTGAGTGTATCTTTCGATTAAAGTTTCGGCTGCAACTCTGCCAACTCTCCAGGCGGTTTCTGTGGGAATAGCGCGGATATCTACGGAGTAAAAATTGCGACCTGTGGGTAATACATCTGGTCTGCCGCGGGTGGGCGCGCCGGATGCACCGCTGGGGATGTGTCGTCCATCTAGTCCGCGCAACAGGTTAGTAATTTCTTGGTTTGTTTGGAGGAGTGAAGGTAAAAGATAGTTGGAAATCCAATCTAATTCTTGTTGGGTTGCTTCTCCTATTTTAACCGCAGATGAACGCGGATCGACGCGGATGTTTTTGATTAAATCATCTACTAATTCAGCAGCTTTTGCTTCTAATTCTGCGGTTAAATCGCCTGCGGTGGTTAAGGGATCGAAGTCTAGGTTTAAGTCTTTGGCGAGGGCGCGGGTTAAGCCGGAACGATTTGTGCTAGGATGGCGGGCGATCGCAATTATCAAATCTCGCAACTGTCTACCTTGGGGACATTGACCAAAAATATGCAATCCGTCGCGGATTTGGGACTCTTTGAGTTCGCAAAGATAACCGTCGGTGCGGGTGATAAACTCGGTAAACTCCGATTTATTGAGTTGGATACCTAGGTCTTTATCTAGATTTTCCTGGTTGGTAAGGGCTACAATGCGATCGCGAATCATCGGTAATCTCGACGGATCTAAGCTTTGGGCTTCGCAATATTCATCGATTAAGGCTTCCAACTGCTGCAAAGGCCCGTAAAGTTCGGCGCGAGTCATCGGCGGGGTGAGGTGGTCGATAATCACGGCTTGCGATCGTCTTTTTGCCTGGGAACCCTCCCCCGGATCGTTGACAATAAACGGATAGAAATTCGGCAGCGCGCCTAATGCGATTTCGGGATAACATTTATTAGACAATGCCACACTTTTACCGGGAAGCCATTCTAAATTCCCGTGTTTTCCCGCATGAATAATCGCATCAATTCCCAACTTTTCGCGCAGCCAATAATAGTAAGCAAGATAATTGTGAGTTGGTTCCAAATCCGGCGCGTGATAATTTAACGCCGGATCGATTTCGTATCCCCGCGACGGTTGAATCCCGACAAACACATTTCCGAATTGAATCCCCGGAATCGGAAACAGATTCGTATCCAGGTTCGTAGTAAGGACTTCAGTCCTTCCTTCCAGGTTCGTAGTAAGGACTTCAGTCCTTCTTTCCCCAGTCGCTAACCCCCATCTATTACAAATTCCATCCTGTACTTGCTGCGGCAAAGTTGCAAAATATTCTTGATATTCCGCCAAATCCAAATATTGATTTACAGGGCGCAATTCCCGTCCTTCCGGGTCATTTGTTACGCCAGATATCAGCATTTCAATTAACTCGTTCCCGCTGCTGGGAATATTATCTACTTGATAACCGACTTCCTGCATAGCCTTGAGGATTTCCACACAGCTAGCGGGCGTATCCAAGCCAACGCCGTTAGCTAAGCGGGCGTTGCGGGTGGGATAATTTGCGAGAATTATGGCGATGCGTCTGTTGGCGGCGGGGGTTTGCTTCATCTTCACCCAATTCGCCGTTAAGTCTGCTACGAATGAAATGCGATCGTCCGCTGCGACATATCCTACCACATCTGTTTCTAATTCACTGTTCCAAGTTTGTACAGCTTTAAAAGAAACAGCCCGAGTAATAATTTTCCCATCTACTTCTGGCAATGCCACATTCATCGCCACATCTCGCGGCGAAAGTCCTTGTAATTCAGTTTCCCACTGTTCCAAACCGCCGCCGCTGAAGATTGCTTGCAAGATAGGAACATCTAAGGATTTAAAGCTATTTTGTTCCGGTTCGAGATTGTTGAAACCCGAGACTGCAAAACTTGTTGTATTAATGAGTAATTGAATTGGTTCGGAATCTTTGGGTTTAAAATGTTCCACCAATTCCACTTGCAAATCCGGTTCTCGCAGCGAAGACACAAAGACGGGAACTGGTACTAAATTTCGGTCATATAATGCTTGACAAAGTGCATCAATAGGTGATAGATTTCCCGATAAGTAATGAGCGCGATAAAATAAAATCCCGACTTTAGCAAGGGTTGGTAAACCCGGAGATCCCCCCCAGCCCCCCTTAAGAAGGGGGGGGCAAGAAGTGGTCAAAGTTTCGGTTTTTAAGGGCGATTTAGGGGGATCGGAATCTGGGTTCAAAGTCCCCCTTCTTAAGGGGGATTTAGGGGGATCGGAATCTGGTTGTACAGTTTCAAAACCAGCCGTTGTATTTCCTCCCCAATCATAAATTCCCACCCGAGAAACTGTTTGAGGAAGAGGCGGATTATAAGCAGTTTTCAAACAAGTGTCAGCCGTAAACTTGAGTGCATTAACAAAATTCTGGACTCCGCCTTCTGTGAAATAGCGCCACAGTTGATTGACTGCGGACAGCGATACATTAGAATGACTAATTAAATCCGGATCTGGACTATCTTCACCGGGCATCACAATCAATACCGCATTAGTTTTCTGCACCGTTTCCCGCAGAACTTCTAATCCGTAAGACCAATAAGAACGCCCGCCTAACAGCCTTAAAATTATTACCTCTGCGCGTTCTAAAATTTCCTCGGCGTAGGTGTCAATGGTTAATTGTTGCTGCAACTGAAGCAGATTTACGGCCCGCACTTTCGGGAATTCGGGTGGCATTTTGGATGCGGCGGCCGCGAGTTTTTGAATGTCAGTGTCAGCAGCACTAATAAATACGATTGGTGCTGGGGTTTGCTGTATAAAAATTACTCCTTCTGCTTGAGGGTTCCAACCTCCGGGCGTAGCTGCTATTTTGTGCATTAATTTATCCTCTATAATAATTTTGTAGTTAAGTTTGTAGTGAGGACTTGAGTCCTCTGATTTTTGGGATTCATGAAGAGGACTGAAGTCCTCACTACGAACCCAAAAATGTCGGAATTAACCTAAGTATGCTTTCTTTACTTGTTCGTTGTTGAGTAAATCTGATGCTATGCCTGTGATGGTAATGTTACCAGCTTCTAGTACGTAAGCCCGATCGGCAATTTGGAGTGCTAAATTGGCGTTTTGTTCCACTAACAAGATTGTAACGCCCGTAGAGCGTAGGTTTTGAATGATTCCGAAAATTTCTTTGACGATCGCAGGTGCTAAGCCTAAACTGGGTTCGTCCAATAATAGCAGTTTCGGGCGGCTCATGAGCGCGCGGGCGATCGCCAGCATTTGCTGTTCCCCGCCGCTAAGGGTTCCTGCCAGTTGAGTCCGCCTTTCTGCCAAGCGCGGAAATATCTCGAATTGGCGGCTTAAATCGGCTTTGATGGCTGCGAAGTCCGATCGCACATAAGCCCCTAATTCCAAGTTAGTTAACACCGTCTGCTGCGCCAAAACCCTTCGCCCTTCTGGACTGTGGGCGATTCCCAATTTTACCACTTCGTGAGCTTGTCGGCGGCTAATATCGCGCCCGCTGTAGATGATTTGTCCTTCCCGCAAATTAACTATTTTAGAAATTGCTCTCAATGTCGTACTTTTCCCCGCACCGTTAGCACCGATGAGACTGACAACTTCGCCCGCATTTACGGTTAAATTCACATTTTGCAGGGCTTGAATTCCTCCGTAATTTACACAGAGGTTTTTGAGTTCTAACAGGATATTTTGGGTGGTTTCTGGTGGGGTTTCGTGCATTTATTGTGAATCTGATTTTGATATTTGTCCTTGGGGCGGGCGGGTTTATGAGATTGTTAGTTTTAGGCAGTTATTGTTGGTTAACCCGCCCCTTGTATCTTAAAAGAGTCAGTCAGTCGATCGCCACGTCATTGATTCAATCATACCGATAATCAGGCGATCGTACAGACTTTCAGTCGAT
>NZ_JAEQCE010000158.1:0-6238 GCF_020738665.1 Microcoleus sp. PH2017_08_TRC_O_A | reverse complement strand
ACCTAACTTACTGGCTACTTTTCTCAAAATAATTAAAGTCAGTGAAGGAGTCGCCCCCTCCACTGCTCTCCAAAACGGAACGTGATAGTTTCCCATCATTGGGCTCCTCAATAAAACGGCTGTTGTCATCAGTACGTCATTACCAACATATCGTTTTCCCAAACCCAAAGGCTTGGTTCCACTGGTGGCTTAGGTTTAGCACTTTTACAGCTAGATTTGTTACCGAGACTGCCATCGTTGGCGGTCTTTGTGTCGTGGCAATGTCGATGGAGTAGTTGCCAATTATCATAAGATTCCCTTCCACCTTTCGATTTAGGGATGATGTGGTCAACTTCTATCGAATCTCCATCTTTGAAGTAGTTATCGCAGTGGGTGCATTTCCCTTTTTGACGCTTGAGTAGTTTAGACACTCTCGCAGGTATTTCGGGGTGTACTCCCATTCTTGAACTCCAATATAACCAGTCACCGTCGTAGGGGGATGCTTTTCCTTTTACCTTTACATAGCGTTTTATTTCCGTGGAGCTATGTTGTATTAGCGCATAAGGATTGTTACCCTCTCCGGTTGCAAACACCCAGTTATTGCCTTCTACGGTTTTGAAGTATTTAAGGCGTATCCACCCTCTGCCTTTGTTCCTATGACGATGACGACCCCATTTGAGGAGCTTCCAAACCACTAAGTGCCACAGCCTTGCAAATATTTTCTGGCTGACGACTGAACAGAAGTAGTTACACCAACCCCGTATGATAGGATTGAGATTCTTAATTAAAGTCGCTTGATTTAAGCCACGCGACTTATTTATTACTTCTGCAACTTTTCTGTAGTGCCTCTTCTGGCTTTCCTTACTGGGGGTGATAATAGTTTTAAAACCCAATAAGACACCTCTAGTCCCTATTCCCGAGTTATATTTTCCTACTGGAAACTGCTTGATGTTGAATCCTAGAAAGTTAAATCCAGATTCTTCCCCATCTAGTCTATTCAGGGTATGGGCTATCTTTGTTTTACTCGGTTTTAGTTCTAACCCAATGTCACTTAACCACTTCTCTATCTCAACCTTACACAGCTTTACGACTTCTACATCCTCATGGAGGACTACGAAATCGTCAGCATATCTTATCAGTGAAATCGATTTGATTTTGTCTCGTAATCCACAAGTATGACCACGAGAGTCTCTCATCTCGAATTTTGGGGCTAAACCCATAATCAATTCCTCAAGCCCATGTAAGGCGACATTGGCAAGTAGAGGTGAAATCACCCCGCTCTGTGGTGTACCTTCATCAGTTGGGAACAGCTTGTTTCCATCCATTACACCAGCTTTTAACCAAGCTCGGATTTGTCTCCGTAAGGTAGGATAGGTATTCAATTTTGAGAGAAGTACATCATGGTTAATGCGGTCGAAGCATTTGCTAATGTCGGCATCCAGCACATATTTTGATTTTTGCTTTATTGCCAAGAATATTGCTCCGATAGCATCGTGACATGAGCGCCCAGGTCTGAAGCCGTATGAGTTAGCTTCAAATCGCGCTTCCCATTCTGGTTCTAACACCAGTTTGACTAACGCTTGCAAAGCTCGGTCTTCCATTGTCGGTATGCCTAATGGTCTTTCCTCATCTGTCCCTGGTTTGGGTATCCAAACTCGGCGTGTTGGCTTAACCTTAGAACCCAGTGATATTTTATTTATCAAGGCGAAACGTTGCTTTGGGGTTAGCGATTTCACACCATCCACACCAGCCGTCTTCTTGTCGGGTAAGGAGGAACACGTCGCCGCGTCCTCCTCCCCTAAGAACCGGACTTGACAGTTTCCCATCATCCGGCTCAAGCCTCCAAAACCTCAGAACGTTTGCCTGTATGTTCATGCCTGTGACAGGCTTTGTGAAGGTGGACAAGGTTTTCCGCTTTGTCCGTGCCTCCGTCTTTCACCCGAATCTTGTGATGGGTGTGCAGTTCTTCTCCATTGAACAAGTGTTCACCGCATACTGGACATTTCCAATTTTGGTTAACCGCTACGTTATAGAGTTTTGAGCCTTTTGCCCAGTACGATTTCCCGTATTTGGATTGGCGGTCTTGCCAGTATTTGGTGAGTGTTGGGTCGTCGGGAGATGCCGTGTCTTTGACTTTGACATGGCGTACTATGGGGATGTATGCCAGCTTCGGCAGGGTTATTAATGTTTCCCTACCATGTCTGTTCTTTAAGGGTTGGGCAAAGTTCCACTTCGTCCCGTTGATTGTTCTGAAGTATTTTTGGGCTATCCAACCTTTCCCCTTTTTCGGGTGTCTTCTTAGCGACCACTTCCACAGCATTTGCCATATTCGGTAGTCTACGTAAGAAAACGTCTCCTTACTGACCTTGTGCTTGTAGTAGTTCCCCCATCCTCTAATGATTGGGCTAAGGTGCTGGATAACTGCCGTTGCTTTTACCGTTTTGTGTTGATTCAGCCATTGTTGAATTCCAGACAGGAATTCTTTGACCTTTTCTTTTTGCGGTTTAATTAAGCATTTACCCTTGTAATGTCGGACATTGAACCCTAAGAAATTGAAGCCCTCATTAATATGAGTGATTTGGGTTTTATCCGTATTAAGTTTTAAACCCCTCTGATTTAGCCATTCTTCTAGGATGGGTTTAATGGCTTCCAAATCCTCACGATTTTCTGCGGTGATGATGAAGTCATCAGCGTAGCGAACAAACCCATATTTGGGTTTGTGTTCCCTCTCTGTTCTTTTTCTACCTTTTGAGTCGGTATATTTGTATTCCTTCGTCTTTTTATATTGACTTAGGAATTTTTCCATTCCGTCGAGGGCTATGTTTGCCAATAAGGGAGAAATAATCCCTCCCTGTGGCGTTCCGCTTTCGGTATCGTGGAATATTTCTGCCTCTACATATCCTGCTTTTAGCCACTGTTTGATTAGCTCTTTACCAGGGATTTCTCCTATGGCATTGAGCAGGTACTCGTGGCTGATATTGTCGAATGCCCCTTTAATATCTGCGTCCAGTATCCATCTGTCGTTCCCCTGAGCGTTTAGTCTTATCCATGTCTGCTCAATTGCGTCATGGCAACTTCTGCCTGGGCGAAAGCCATAGGACTGGGCTTCAAATCTGTTTTCCCAGACTGGTTCCAGGGCATTTTTGACAATTGCCTGTGCTATCCGGTCTTTGATTGTCGGGATACCTAATGGTCTTTGTTTTCCGTTAGCTTTCGGTATGTATACCCTTTTCGTTGGGCGAACTTTCCATAAGGTGTATTCCTTACTTTCTCTGACCAATTTCACTCTTTCCTCTGGAGTTAGAGCCGTCTGACCATCGATGCCAGCCGTCTGTTTCCCTTTGTTTTCTTGAGTGACTCTTCGCACTGACAATAGCAGGTTGGAGTAACTGCGAAGCATCAGTTTCATGAGGCTTCTAACCTTATTCCACTGACCGTTCTGGGCTGCTCGGTAGATTCTCCGTCTCAGGTTTCTGACACGCTTTTTGATGAGCTTCCAATTGATGGATGCCCACCCCTTGAGCGGTTCCTTCGTTCCGATGTCATTGCTGACTCTATCTTTCACGTTGGTTCAATTCCTTTACGCAAAATTTACCGTTGAAGACCCGCTGGAAGTCTGCCATCTTTCGATGCGGGGCAAAGCCTGAACCCCTATCTTCAGCATTACGGTAAAGCATTCGCTTTCTCCAGCATCCCTTACCCTCTGGATAATTCCGTTTTCCTTACGGTCAACCTACTCACGCCATCGACCTGGCTTGAGAATCCATAGGGCTTATCGTGTTCCGTACATTTAACCTTCGACCGATTTGGGTTCCACCTATATTCCGGTGAGAGTTTCGCTCTCTCGTTACTAGCCACAAGGCGCTGCCAGTAACCTACTCACTTGCCTTTTTGGCTAGAGTGTATCAGCCTGATTTCACTCTTTAGACATAACGGAATCTACAGTGATTCACATAACGTTAACCCTTTTCGATCTTCCCCTTGCCCTTTCACTGATTTGGGCTACCAGTTGCGGGGCTTTCATGCCTTGCATTCCAACAGGTTCATTACTTACTACTGTTGTAGGCGGAGTGTGACACTCTTTTATGTGGGGACGGAGAGAGAGAGTTCTCCGGGAGAGGCGGCTCTCCAGTTATTCAGCGCAGATGCGCCTAATGTACGACTTCACGTCGCACCCCTTGATTATCCTGAGTTACCCGACGAACCGATAATGCTCTTGCTGTCCAAGAACTTATCAACAATTTCTGGAGTTTGCGTACTAGCTTGACATCACCACGATTAGACGCTTGATATATCCGTTTTTGCAACTTAAAGACGTTACGTTCTAGCTTTCGCCAGTTGATATCGCTCCATTCATACATCGGTTTTATTGCCGTGTTCATGACATTTACATTGCGAATTGTAGCTATACCATCCGTATTACCGTGAGTCCGTTAGCATATCCTTCACCATTACAGTGAGGCGTTGGCTTCTGACTCAATCTCTACCACCTGTTACCTGGATAATCCAGAGGTTTCGTCTTAGCTGACTGCTCGGAGTATTCGACCTCTCCGAGAGTAATCAGGTGGGTTACTTCGTTCCTCATAACCTTTGGTTTGTTCCATTAGGATGTCACCTTTTCACCGAGTTTTTGGGTAACGTAGGTATGTCGGGCAAAATCCTCATACCACCCTGTACTAATGCCCTTTTGGGACTACCAGCGCAAGAAGCCTTATTTCGCTGGTTCGGAGTAACGGTGATTCAGGCAGTGACTTCACTTTCGTTATCCATAGGAACTTGCTCACGGGATACCACTTTTTAGGCTAGTAGCTCTTTCCGCTTTTATCCCCGCTTCACCGATTGATGGCTAGTCTCTACAGTGGGGGATATGCTTTCACCTCTACGTCTGAGGGGCAGGATTTGACGCTTTCTAGGATACTGACGCTCACCTGCAAGGTTATTAAGTTATCATCTACAAGGGATTAAAGTGCTTTCCTCAATCCTGATGGATTACCCTGTAGAAGCCAGTCATCCCCCGATTTCTCGGTTTCGACTGAACGAATCGCACTTGGCAGCACCATTTAAGTCTGCATTCACAATTATGCCATTATCTGACTGATATAAGCCACGTTTAATCCGCTTTCCAGATGCTTTCCACCCAGTTGGTTTTTGACCATATTTGGGTAGGGAGTCACCATCAAGAAAACTAGCTTTTGAAGTATATGCTTCTTCGGTTTTAAGAAATCTGATTCCGTGCAAATCGCACAGTTCTTTCAACCTATTTTTTAGCTTACCTAAAGGCATTTGAACAAATTTTTGATTGTTCAGTTTACCGAGATTACTGTTAGACTTAAAGCCTTCATTCCACCCAACTATCAGTGTGCCAATTCCGTATTTCAGACAATGGTTGACAATTAACTTTGCAGATTTATTGATGCCATCACGCATTTGGTGATTGCGTTTGCGAGTTACACGGTCTAGCCAATTATCCCAGTAACCTTCTGGTTTTCCTTCTTTTCTAGTTGCTACTTTCTTGTTCCACAATTGATTCATCGCTTTCATTGCACGAGAATCAATCAATAAAGAGTTTCCCAGCGTATCGACACAAGCTGCTAAATTGTCAGAAGTTCCTAAGTCAATTGACAATGCTTGACCAATGTCTAAATTATGTTGTTGTTTTTCAACCTCGTAGGACATTTCCAGGTAAAAATAACCATTTTTCGGGAGAATTGTAAACTCTTTCACTTGAGAAAAATCAAGATTCGATGGCATAGGCAAAAAGAATTCAGAAACTCCAAACCATCGCCTTACTGTTAAACCCAAGGAAAACCTTAACTGATTGCCAACAAGTTTTGGTCTTAAACCTCCAGAATTGGGATAAGCTACTTTAAACAACTTAGAGTTTTTCAGGTATCCCGGTGGCTTGGGGTTAAAATGTAATTGACCTTTGATATATAAATCTCTTAATTATTTAAAAGATTTGAAGGCTTCTGTTACTGACATCAATGTTTGCTGCATTGGTGTTGATGGCAATGATTTAGCAACCATTGATTTTGTAACTGATGGTTCAAAAGATAAGTCAAATTTTCCAGTCAACAATTTTCCTGTTTTGAAAAAAATCTGACGAGCTAAATAAACACCACTGTTATACAGTTTACCTGATTGTTGACAGAGATACTCTAACAAGGCTTGAACTTCTTTGGTTGGAGACAGTAATATTTGCTGAACTCCCATTGTTTTTTTGGTTTTATTCACCTCTGTTTTCCTGAATATTGGTTGA
>NZ_JAEQCE010000157.1:0-12220 GCF_020738665.1 Microcoleus sp. PH2017_08_TRC_O_A | reverse complement strand
CTATCTTAAGACTCGCGAGCTATCTTAAGACTCGCGAGCTATCTTAAGACTCGCGAGCTATCTTAAGACTCGCGAGCTATCTTAAGACTCGCGAGCTATATTAAGACTCGCGAGCTATATTAAGACTCGCGAGCTATCTTAAGACTCGCGAGCTATCTTAAGACTCGCGAGCGGGACGCTCGCACTGCACGATAACTAATTAAGATTCAGCCATTTTTGAGCATTAAGCCGCTGGACGACACCAAAGACCATGAGGTCTAGGGTAATCTTGCGCTCGTCTATCAAAAAAGGCTCTAAAGTGCTGGTTTTGGTGTTATTTTCAGCGCAGGAAAATGCTCTTTGACTTTGAATATCTTCTTGAGGAAAATACAAGTTAAATTGGCGCTGACCTTCTTGAAATTTACCAATTACTTGCCAGCAATCTCCGGCGGAACTCATGCCAGCAACGGGGAGTTTTTGCTTGGTCAAACTCACATCTAAATCCTTAACGCCCTGCTTGGTCAAAGCAGTTTGCAAGGCGGGCAAATAATCTTGTTGAATAAATTCCGCAAAGGGCTTGTCTTCAACAGCAGGTGCTTTTTCCTTTTTAGCTTTAGCTGGGGGCTTGTCACCGTCTGGCTTGGCGGCCGCTTTTTTAGCAGCGGGCGCAGGCTTGTCAGCGCTGGGGATGTCGCTGGTTTCCGGAGTGTCGGAACTCGGAGCGTTTTCAGCAGAAAGGGCCTCTGTTTCGGCTTCGCCTGCTGCTGGATTTTTCGGTTCTTCTGCCATTGGTGCTTCCTTTTAAAAAGTGATGAGTAGAGGAGTCAGGAGTCAGGAGTCAGTAGTTGTTTGTTGGTTGTTATTTGTTGTTAGTTTTAGTTGTTGTTTCTAATAACCAATAACTAATAACCAATAACTACTAACCGATGACTACTGACTAATGACTGAGGACTATGCTTATTCTAAATCTCAGCGACAGCTCGTTCAATCAAACGGTGGGCGAGAGTTTGAACGCCCGTGTGTTCGTAGTAGTTGGTAGTCATGTCCAGGAAAGCGCCCACGTAGTCCACCTTGTCGGCAGAAATTTCCACAAAACTCTGTAAGTGCCCCATAACGTTTTGGGGAGTCAAACCTCGATCGCTCACAAACGAGCCCATCCAGCCGGAAACCGAGTTAAAGCTTTCGCCGATAAATCCGAGTTGGCCTGCGGGATTACCACCAGGAATCATACCGCCGATCGACTTAAACGCCGGATTGTCTTGCAAATCGCTAGGGGAGAGCTTTTGAATCCAAGACTGAGTAGCCATGATAAAGTCTGGGCCCAGGGGAATCAAACCATCAAAACAAACCAAAGCAGCCATCCGCATCAGGGATTCACCGCCGTAGTCGCCCAAAGCCCCGGCAAAATCGCCGATGCTGTCGCCAGGAATGCCGTTAATTTGGCAAAAAGCGAGCAATTCAGTGACTAATTTTAGAGAAAGGTCGATCGTCTGAGCTTTTTCAGGCTTGGGGGTGAGATTTCCCAGCACGGACAAAAACGGCACATTTTGGGCGACTTTGTTAGCTAGGGCTGCTGTACCGAGGGCGCTAGAGGCACTGTCGATCGTTTGGTAAAGCCAGAGAGCGCGTTGGTAGCCTTCCGATTTATCGTTGTAGAGGGTGATGGCCCGATCGCCAATTTGCTGGATCATATCTTCGTCAGTTTCGCCTGTTACCGTACGAATGGTATTTTCAAAGCCAACTAAATTGTTCCACTCGCCTGGAACAACAAAGTCAAGCGCTCGCAGGGCTTTGACAGTCATGTTGTCTTTAGGCAGTTGATCGACTAATTCAAAGACTGTTTTGCTCACAAAAAACTCCTTGTTGAACAGAAATCAAAGGTATTACTTTTGGTAGATGGCAAGAACTTCACAGTCTGATTTTGGCAGACATAGTTTTGATAGCGCCAGAGCTAGAGTCGGGCGAGAAGTTCGATCTGAGACACTGCTATTTCACACTAGCAAGGCCGCTCAGGTTAAATTTTGACAGCCAAGCTTCGCGCTCGCTAGCGGTAAAAGAGGGATCGCGGGATTGAACTTTGACTTGATAGCGATTTGCCACTAAAACAGCAGTGATGTTAGCGCCCTGACTGACAGCGGGATAGCCGCTAATTTGCTTGGTGCTTTGCTGGAATTTGGCTCCGGCGCTGGGGTTGCCGGCGATGTCGTTAATCGAAAGCACCGCGACATTTTTACCGCCTTTGTTCAGTTTAGCTTCAGCAAAACCGGATTTTTCTTGAGCGAAAACGCGATCGAATCCGCCGCCAGCAGACGGGAAGTATTTATTTAACTTACCGCCTGCAACTGCCTTCTTGGGCAGGTTTTGATTACTAGCAGTGGATTTGTCAGCATTTGTCTGCTTGGCTTTAGTCGATTTTTGGGTGCTTTCCTGCTGGGCTTTGTCCCAGCGGGAGGGGGGCTGATTCTGACCGCAGGAAGTCACGAGCAGCAGTACCGAGATCAGAAATGGAGCTAAGATTCGGCGTGCGGGGGGAAATTGCATCGCTCTCTCCTCATTAGTAGGTTTCCATAACAATTGTGGCTCACGATTTACCAATTTGTCTTCCCCGAGCGAGTGATTTGTGTCCTTTGCGAAAAAATCCTCTGCCCGCAGGCAGAGGATTTTTTGCAATTGCGAGTTTTGAAGGAAGAAGAAAGAAAGATTGCTCCACAGATCAATTCTGGGGATGAGGTAAAAAAACTAAGTTTTTTGATGGCCAGCAATCTCAAAACAATTTTCGCTGATTTTCCCGAGATTTATCTAGAGGTTTCAGAGGAATTGTCCGTCAATCGTGTTGCTTCGGCCTTCCAACTTAGGTCTTGCTTTGTGGGTAAAGCTGCTATACAAATCCTAGACAAGTCTAGACATTTGCTTCTTACTTCATCGGGGGCATGGGAGCGGCTATCCCTCGGTAAGCTTTGACGCTCTAGCCAAGCGCGATAAATTAATCGCTGCGTTCAAATCCCTGTCCATCGAATGACCGCAACTTCCATAGTTGTAAGTCCTTTCTTTCAGCGGCATATCTTGAATATGTCCGCAGTTTGAACAAGTCTTACTCGAAGGAAACCAGCGGTCAGCAATGATTACTTCACAGCCAAACTTTTGAGATTTATACTCTAGTTGACGTTTGAATTCATAGAATCCACAATCAGCGATAACTCGAAGCTCGCTTGTGATTAGACAGTAACCCAGAAACATTCAAATTCTCTACTACTATCTTTGCGTGGTTTTTGCATAAGTAAGTAGTGATTTGATGGAGAGTATTTTTTCTGAGATTCGCTACCTTAGGAATGAAAATTGAATAATTTAAGCAACTTTGCTTCCCCATTTCTTTTCCAGTAAGGGCTAAGGGGGGGATAGTCGTCTAGGTTATTAAATTTTCATTCCTTAGCATGATGCTTCGCTAGTTTTTGTTTCGCCTTAAATCTATTTCTAGAGCCTCTTGTTTTTTTCGGGATAACTCCTTTGACAGCCTACGCAACTTACTGAGATGCGTTTTGTAATGCTTTGGGTTAGGCAAAACAACACCGGTCGAAAGGGTTGCCAACTCTTTAACTCCCAAGTCAACACCCACAACATCGTGTTGCTTTATAGTTGGCTCTTCTGTTCGTAAGCAAAAGCGATAAACCAACTGTCGGCGGTACGTGAAATAGTGATTGACACGGCACGGTGGTGTGAGGCAATCCGCCCTAGGTTTTTACCCAGCCGATAGTCGGCAACTTTATGGACGTACCACCTACCGGAATTGGTTTGCCACCTGCATCTATCGTGAAAGAATCATGATGCCCCTTCTTCTTGAATTTGGGATATCCACCTTTTTTTGAGAAAAATAAGGAGAAGGAATCCCCAAGATTGTCGAAAGCATATTGAGTTATCTTCTGGCAAATTCCCGCTTCTTTAATCCATGTAAACTCAGGCTTTACATGATTGTTAAAGAATTTCTTGAGTAGGTATTTATTAGGCTTCAATCCATCTTGATCAAGGTTGCTCCAAGTAGCCAATCCCCAGTTATAAGTAAACCTCACTATTCCAGCGTGTTTGCTCATGACTGTTGTCTGACTCTTGTGCCGGCTTTAACTTTGTTTTGATGGATAAAAGCATTGCTCGACATCCCGAAACATCCCAGCGCAAGCGAGTGTCTTTACTGACAATCCAAGGTTTTTTGGGAATCGCGCAGGGTTTGAACAAAATGGTACATCGTAGATTTGTCTACAAGTGTACCACCTTGTCTATTTAATCGCTAGCTAGGTAGTAGCTCAGGCGTCGCTTTCAATGTGAATAAACAACAAACCCATTACCACAACCGGCATCAGCCAGCAAACAACCGGAATCAAAATCCAAGGCAAGAAAGAAGCAGCGTAGGAACCTGTCATATCAAAATCTCCAAACTAAAGTTAGTGTGTGGCAACAGGGATATTTGGGAGTGGAGTCTAATTGTTGACTAAACCCCGGAAAATGGCATCGATGCCGTTAAAGTTTTCGAGTAAGAAGTAGGCAGCAAAGACGCCGCTCATTCCGCCAATGAAGAAACCAGCAGTGAGCTGGCTCCAGCCTTCGCCGGTTTTCAGGGCTTCGGGAGTCATGGGATTGGCGCTCGGGTAGCTGCTATTGTCATTTTTGAAAGAGACTAAACCGTAGGCAGACATACCTGTTGTGCCGAGCAGAACTAAGACGAGGGCTGTAATTAATCCGCCGAGATTAGCTGCTTCTGGATAATCCCGCAGTGGGCCTAAGACGATTTGGGGGCCGACAAGGAAATAACCGTGTGCCAAACCGATTTCTAAACCTCGAACTAGGGGTGAGAGTCCTTTGCGGTAGGCGGGCAAATTCCCAATGAATGCTTGTGTGAAATCAGAAGCACTGATGGGAGTTGCGAGATGACCCGTGAAGGGGTCGCCGTTAAAGGGTTTAATAAGCTCTGCATCTCTGGGATCGGCCATATTCTCTTTTTCCTCGCTGTGCGTAAAAATTGAGGCGTTCAAGTCATATTTTACGCAGGGACGTGTTTCCTATTTGCATAATTGGCAGCTAGCTTTAGAAAAGTTCACTATTCTTTAGTTTTGGGAAGAATTTTTCTTTTGTCTCCTATACCAGAAAGCGAGTCGATCGGGCGACACTCCGAAAAAATAAGCAATAATTACTATTTGATTGATGGCGGTGGTTTTGAGTACCCCAAGCTGCTGCCAGCGGCGGGCGGATGTCAACACGGGCTCGGGTACGATTTGGATGCGGCCTTGTTTTTTCAGCCGGCGTACAAATTCAAAGTCTTCCATGAGGGGCAAGTCAGGAAAACCGCCGATTTGGTCAAAGATAGCTGAATAAAGAAAAATGGCTTGATCGCCGTAGGGCATTTGCAGAAAGTGCGATCGGCAGTTTACTCCTATTTCTACGAGCAGCAGACAGAGCGTGCGGGCATCAATCTTGAGTTCAAAGGCCCCGGCGACTGTTTGGGGTTTGGCTAGTGCAAGGCGTGCGCCAGAGTCGTAGCCGGGAGGCAAAAGAGTGTCTGCGTGGAGAAACAGCAGAATATCTCCAGTAGCCAAGGCCGCACCTGCATTCATTTGAGTGGCGCGGCCTTGGCTACTGGAGACAACTCGGACGCCCAAAGATGTTGCTATTTCTGCGGTACCGTCGTTGCTGCCGCCATCGGCGACGATAATCTCAACATTTTTGGCATTTTGGGCGGTGGAAATGACTGAGGCAATTGTAGCTGCTTCGTTTAAGACGGGAATGATAATGGAAATTTTGAGATTGAGATTTTCGGGCGGCATAGAGAATCGATCACCGCTGGAGAGAGAGAGGGCGGGTTTTGTACAAAGCTTATCTGTTATTTCAACAGGTAGCGACAGTTTGATGGCTGACACATGGGGCGGATAGAAACCGGGTTTCTACGAATTTTACTCTCTGGTCACGATAAATATACGAAGAAACCGGGTTTCACTCTTGTCGCAAAGTGCGATCGCGAACTTGCCTTTTGAGTTCCTCGTCTGAAACCCTTGATTTCCCGCAGGTAATTCCTGTGTCTGGCAAGCGTTGCCCTCGTTCTCGATCGCCCTGAAACCCTGATTCTAAGATTGACAATCAAAAACTGTCCCTAGTTTGATTATTTACTAATTTATTTGCTAATTTTTGGCTTTTTCTCGCGCTTGCGACTATTGTCGCAAGCGCTGTCTAACCGCTGCATTTGGTTAGACAAATACATTTACTATAGTATGACGTTGTGGTTTCACAATCAAGTATTTTTTATGATTTATAGATGACAATTTTTAATGAATCAGAGAAGTTAAATATAGTTTATTTATTTCAAAATACTAATATCTAAACGCAGCAAATCCTCCGGCAAATCTATGTCTGCAAGAGTGGGAAGATAAGCAATATTGAGGTCAAGATTTTGGGCGATCGCCTGCGTAGAAGAAAATACCTCACTGGTTCCCCACTTAATTCCGCTGAACAATTCCGGTATCGATCGGCGCAGCCCGATTAGATAATAACCGCCGTCTGTTGCCGGGCCCAAAACTAAATCGTGCTGGCTCAGTTTGTCAAAAGCTTGTGCCATGATTTCTGCTTTCAGATCGGGACAATCAGTTCCTATAATTGCAGCTTTGTCAACCCCTGAATTAAAAGATTTTTGAAACGCTGCTGTCATTTTTGCCCCCAAATCGCCGTCTATTTGATTTTGATAAATAATATCTGTTCCCAACCAGTCTTGCATCTGTTGTTGGCTACCGCTTGTGTGGTGAATTTCCACTGATAATCGGCGGGAGTTTTGAAGAGAGAGGGCGCGGGCGATCGCCTTTTGGGCCATCAATCGGTGCAGGTTGGCAGCACCTGTTTTTCCCAGCACAGGAATTAGTCGAGTTTTGGCTTTGCCCGCTTCGGGATAGCGGGTGAAAACAATCAGTTTTTCGGAAATCATAGATTATTCATAATTTTTAAAGAAATGACCTAATGCAGTCCCGGACGCAGGGGGGGCTAAAAACCCGGTTTCTGCGCCGCCTGCGTCCACAATAATTTTTCGGAGAAACCGATTTTTTCGCGTCCGCGATTACTAATTTAATCCCTGGATTCAACCCATCCTAAAACACTGTCAACTGTCAACTGTCAACTGTCAACTGTCAACCGTTAGCTCATTTCTAGCATTCGCTGGATAGGTTGCAAGGCTGCTCGTTGCAGTTCTTGAGACATAGTAATTTCTGGGGTTTGATTTTTCATAGCTAGATACAATTTTTCCAAAGTATTTAATCTCATGTGCGGGCATTCGTTGCAAGCACAGGTATTATTGTTCGGAGGAGCGGGGATGAAGTGTTTGTGCGGTGTTTGCTTTTGCATTTGGTGAATGATTCCCGGTTCAGTTGCGACAATAAAAGCTTGGCTGGCACTGGATTGAGAATATTTGAGCAAAGCGGTGGTTGAACCGATATAATTGGCGTGGCGAAGTACCGGAGGTTCGCATTCTGGATGGGCGATGATTTCGGCTTCGGGATTTTCGATTTTGAGTTGAACTATCTTTTTTTCTGAGAAGTTTTCGTGGACGATGCAGGCTCCTTGCCAGAGTTCCATGTGTCTGCCGCTTTGTTCGATGACGTAACGGCCGAGATTGCGATCGGGCCCAAAAATTATCGGCTGATTTTCGGGAATTTGGTTGACAATTTTGACGGCGTTGGAGCTGGTGCAAATTATGTCGCTCATTGCCTTGATTTGGGCGGTACAGTTAATGTAGGAAATAACTAAATGGTCTGGGCGATCGGCTTTGAAAGCTGCAAAGGCTTCGGGCGGGCAACTGTCGGCGAGGGAACACCCAGCATTTAAGTCTGGTAGCAATACTAATTTGTGGGGATTGAGGATTTTTGCGGTTTCTGCCATGAAATGAACTCCGGCAAAAACTATGACCGAAGCGTTGGTGTTGGCGGCTTTGCGGGCAAGTTCGAGGGAGTCGCCAATGAAGTCTGCGATGTCTTGAATGTCGGAGTCTTGGTAGTAGTGGGCGAGAATGACGGCGTTCAACTCTTGTTTGAGGGCGTTAATTGCTGCAAACAAGTCGTCGGGCAGTCTGGTTTGGGTCAAGTTTTGAGCAGGTGCGGTGGTAAACACAGTTAAAATATTCCGGGGAAGGTGGCGGCTGGACTTAATATTTTGAATTATAGTTGAATTCACCAAAAACGGTGGTAAGCGGGTGGTTGGGTTGAAATAATCTAAAATCTAAAATCTAAAATCTAAAATTGGCTGGGGGAGAGTGCAAAAATTGGTCGCTGTTTCTTATGCTGAAGAAGAAGGGGCTAGGGATCGATCGCGCATGACAAATCAAATGAATCAGACTAAATCTATCAAAATTGCGGTGGTGGGGGACGTTCACGATCGCTGGGAAGCGGAAGACGGCGAGGCCCTGAAGCATCTTGGCGTTGATTTGGCGCTGTTTGTGGGGGATTTTGGGAACGAGTCGGTGGAGGTGGTGCGGGCGATCGCATCTTTGGACATTCCGAAAGCAGTAGTATTTGGGAACCACGACGCTTGGTATACGGCGACGGAGTGGGGCCGCAGTAAGTGTCCCTACGATCGCGCCGTTGAGAATCGGGTAAAACAGCAGTTAGATTTAATGGGAGAAGCCCACGTCGGTTACGGGAAACGGGATTTTCCCGAATTGGACATAACGGTGGTGGGAAGCCGCCCGTTTACTTGGGGAGGTTCGGAGTGGAAGTACAACGATTTTTATTCGGAGTGGTTTGGCGTAGAAAGTTTTGAGGAGTCGGCGAGGCTAATTGCAGGGGCGGCAGCAGATGCGGACTGCGAAAATGTGATTTTTCTTGGTCACACGGGCCCGACGGGGCTGGGAGAGGCTGCTGAAGACCCCTGCGGGCGTGATTGGAAACCCCTGGGAGGGGATTGGGGCGACCCGGATTTTGCTGAGGCGATCGATCGAACTCGCAGCGCCGGAAAGCACGTACCGCTGGTAACTTTTGGTCATATGCACCATCAACTGCGACATACTAAGCACGAGTTGCGGAAGTCAGTGGTGAGTGCGAAGGGTACGGTGTATTTGAATGCGGCCTGCGTACCGCGAATTATTGTGGAGAGAGAGTGCTCGAAATTGCGGAATTTCTCGATCGTCCTGCTGGAAAAAGGAACAGTGTCGGAAATGTCTTTAGTCTGGGTAGGGGAAGATTTCGCGGTGCAAAGAGAACAAATTCTTTACCGGCAGACTGAATCTGCTACTGCTTGTAGTTAGCGGCAATTGCTGGTATGATAAAATCTATGCGCCTGGAGAGGTGGCAGAGTGGTCGAATGCGCCTGACTTGAAATCAGGTGAACTGAAAGGTTCCGTGGGTTCAAATCCCACCCTCTCCGTTTTTGACAACTACGAAAAGAACTGGCAAAAAATCACCCCTGCGGGGGTGATTTTGCTTACCATGTAATTTTTCTAGCCAACTTACTCGATTTAAGCGGTTTCCTCATCCGCCGGATCGCCGTAGGGATCTTCGCTGGCGGGGGTCAGATTGCCGAACATTCCAGCATCCGCGTAGGAGTCGGCAAAATTTGTTTGTTGGTGGGCTGCCCAAAGCGAAGTGAAGCAGCCGGACGGGGCGAGTCCGAAACCCAAAGCAGCACTGGTGAGGGAGATAAGGCGGGATTTATCAGTCCGGCGGGATTTAACTGCGCCTCCGTGCTTGTCTGAAATGGTGGCAATTTTTTTGTGGAAATTCTGGAGATGTCGATCGCACTGCTGTATGAATAATTAACCGAGATAGAAAGCCACAGTGGCTTTTCAGAATTTTTATGAAAATCCAAAATATAATTACTGCTGGATTGTCGATCGCCCTTTTATTAGCTGCAACCAAATACATACCTGATTTTAACCAGCAAAACCAAGTCAAGCAATTGCTGGAGACCAAACAGTGTCCAGAATGCAATCTCAGCAATGTCAACTTGAAGGGAATGGACTTACAAGGATTTAACTTGCAGGGAGCAAACCTAGAAGGTGCTAACTTATCAGGAGCAAAACTGGCGAATGCCAACCTAAAAAATGCCAACTTGAATAAAGCCAACCTGACAGGTTCTGATTTGGGATGTAGTGGCATAAGTTTCAATCTTGATACTAATGGTCAAGCAGCAAATATGGATTTTAAAGTCAGTGCTGTACCCGAAAAGAATAACCCAGAAAATGCAGTAGTTGGTTTTAATATGAAATCAACAGACCGAGGAACCACAATGCGTTTCAATCTTCCGGGATGCGCGGATTTCGAGAATGCTACAATGCAGGAAACTAAAATGCCCGATGGCAACATTCATCCTTAATTATCTCCAGTTATCTCCTTGAACCCTCGGCGATTGAAATCGCTTCTACACATACGAAGTCCGCCTGCGCGGACTAAGAAATAATATCAATTCCGGTTGCACCGGAATGACAAGCGAGGAGACTCAAGATGCCGTTTCCCTACCCCAGATNNNCCTGCGCGGACTAAGAAATAATATCAATTCCGGTTGCACCGGAATGACAAGCGAGGAGACTCAAGATGCCGTTTCCCTACCCCAGATTCATTGTAGGGAAACGGCATCTTGAGTCTCCTTATTTCGGTAATATTAATAATTCCGATGCTACCGGATTTGATATAAGGGGGATTTAAGCAGGATTTGATATTAGATCGAAAAAAAACCGCCGCCTGTGATTCAGGCAACGGTTTTTTTAAGCAACTAATTACCAGCTAAAATTAGTGAGCAGAACCGTTACCGTGATACTTGTCACTATCGTAGAAGCCGTTTTTTGTGCCGAAGAACAAACAGCACACGGTGAAAACTGCTGTCAAGACTGCTAAAACTAACTTAACGTCCATAATTTACTGTCTCCTGTTGAATGAGTGCAAATACTCAGATTGTAGAATCTTTTTGGCTGGCGCGGCCATCTACCAGCGTAGCGCCTGATTTGCTGGGCTGTACTCTGGTGCGCCAGTTTCCTGACGGGGAGACGATTCGGGGAATGATTGTGGAAACAGAAGCTTACGCCCCGGGAGATCCCGCTTGTCACGCTTACCGACAGCAGACTCCTCGCAATCAGGCGATGTTCGGGCGTGCGGGTATCGGCTACGTTTACTTTATCTACGGGATGTATCACTGTTTTAACGTGGTGACGGATGCGGAGGGGGTTGGTAGCGCTGTGCTGATTCGAGCTTTGCAGCTAGATGCGCCTCCTGTCAAGTTTGCTGCTGCAATTCCCGAAAAAAAGCTGTTGCGCCTCGCCGCCGGGCCTGGGAAGCTGTTTGACACTCCCCTGCCTAAAGGCGAGGGGATTCTTTGTTCATAGACTCAACTTGCTCAGACAGGATTTCTGAGCGTCAAAGTAGAGGTCAAATCTCCCAAAGCGTTCGGGCTTAAAACCCAAGTTCCGGTATGCCCTACCGTACTCAAGGCTAATTTCAGAATATTAATCGCTGCGTTCCAATCCCTATCCATAACAAATCCACATTCACAAACGTGGGTTCTTACGGATAGGGATTTTTTTACGATTGCACCGCAATTTGAACATTTTTGTGAAGTATAAGCAGGATTAACGGCAACCGTTACCCGACCAAATTTCACACCAAAATACTCCAACCACTTTCTGAATTGATACCAACCTGCGTCATTAATCGATTTAGCGAGACAGTGATTCTTTACTAGATTCTTTATTCTCAAATCTTCGTAAGCGACCAAATCGTTAGATTGGATTACGCAACGCGCCAGTTTCTTAGCGTGTTCTTCACGTTGCCGACTTATTTTGAGGTGTACTCGTCCTAATCGATTAATTGCTTTCTTGCGGTTGGCAGAGCCTTTCTTTTTGCGAGAAACACGGCGTTGCCGAAACTTCAGCCGTTTCTCGCTTGTTCGATAAAACTTGGGATTCGGTTCAACATGACCATCGGAGTCTGTATAAAACTCTTTCAGTCCCACGTCTAGTCCAACTGTTTTACCTACTGGTGCTGCATCTACTTTGTTGTCGGCGCTGATTGCAAATTGAACGTAGTAACCATCAGCGCGATGTATCAAACGAACTCGTTTAATCTGATCGATTTGGTAGAAATTGAGATCCCACGTTCCTTTTAGTTTGAGCTTGCCAATTCCCTTTTTATCAGTGAATGTGATTTGCTTCCGAGTTTCTGAGAGTTTCCAGCCGCTGACTTTATACTCAACTGAGCGACTGTTTTTCTTGAAAGTCGGATAACCTTTCTTTCCG
>NZ_JAEQCE010000156.1:0-6642 GCF_020738665.1 Microcoleus sp. PH2017_08_TRC_O_A | reverse complement strand
TCCGGCAGACTCCCTGTGTCCCAAGGAGTAGAATTGTTGATTTTTTCACCCATCCATCAGCTCTTTTACGGCAAGAAAGGGATTTTGGGGCTACCAGTCTGAAACTGATAGGTGGTGTCTAGCCTTTATACAACGGAAAGTTCGCCCACCACGGCTACTCTTATCATCCCCGCTTATTTCGATCCTATCATGGATTCGCTATCGCTCAATTTGTTTGCTGCTCGTTTTCATCCCGTCACTCATCCTGTAAGCGGATAGAGTGCCGGACTTCCCACTCGTATTAGTTAAAAGTTTGACTGATCCCTCTGCCTAAAGGCGAGGGGATTTTAAACGGATACTACGTTGAGGGGCTGAAGCCACACTTCGCACTAGCAATATTTCCCGACGATCGCACATCGCTCGCGAAACTTTTTGTAAAATATTAGCAGTTAAATTTTCAGAGTTTGATTATTGAGATTAAAGTGTTATAAAAGCTTTCATTAAAAAACATAATTAGTTTGAGGAAAGAAATTCTGTGCAACTAAAAACTAAAGTCGCCGTTAAACGTGCAACTGGTGGATTTGCTCTGATTGACAGCTTGATCCGCCACGGTGTCAAGCATATTTTTGGTTATCCCGGCGGCGCAATTCTGCCGCTTTACGACGAACTCTACCGCGCTGAAGAAAGTGGCGGGATCAAACACATTCTGGTGCGGCACGAACAAGGAGCAGCCCACGCAGCCGATGGGTATGCCCGCGCTACCGGACAAGTTGGGGTTTGTTTCGCGACTTCCGGGCCGGGTGCAACTAATTTGGTGACGGGGATTGCGACGGCGCACATGGATTCTATCCCAATGGTAATTATTACCGGTCAAGTGCCCCGTCCGGCGATCGGCACTGATGCGTTTCAGGAAACTGATATTTACGGCATTACTTTGCCAATTGTCAAGCATTCCTATGTAGTGCGCGATCCGAGAGATATGGCGCGAATTGTCGCTGAAGCTTTCCACATCGCGAGTACGGGACGCCCGGGCCCGGTGTTGATTGATGTTCCCAAGGATGTTGGTTTAGAAGAGTTTGACTATCTCCCCGTGACACCCGGATCGGTGAGAATTCCTGGCTATCGCCCGACAGTCAAGGGAAATCCTCGGCAGATTAATCAAGCGATTGAGTTGCTGAAGGAAGCGAAGCGTCCTTTGCTGTATGTGGGCGGCGGGGCGATCGCAGCCGGGGCCCACGAGGAAATTAAGGAACTCGCCGAGATGTTCCAATTACCTGTCACGACAACGCTGATGGGCAAAGGTGCATTTGATGAAAACCATCCTCTGTCTGTGAAAATGCTGGGGATGCACGGCACTGCTTATGCTAATTTTGCCGTTACCGAGTGCGATTTGTTGATTGCTGTCGGAGCTCGGTTTGACGATCGAGTAACGGGAAAACTAGACGAGTTTGCCGCGCGGGCGAAGGTGATTCACATCGATATCGATCCGGCGGAAGTCGGCAAAAATCGCGGCCCAGACGTGCCGATTGTCGGAGATGTCCGGCAAGTTTTGATGGATATGCTGCGCCGCTGTCGGGAAACTGGTGTTTCGGGAACTGCCGGACAAACTGGGGAATGGCTGCACAGGATCGATCGCTGGAAACAGGATTATCCGTTAGTTGTGCCTCACTACCCCGATATTTTGTCTCCCCAGCAGGTGATTTCGGAGTTGGCGACTCAAGCGCCGGATGCTTACTACACAACGGATGTAGGTCAACATCAAATGTGGTCGGCTCAATTCTTAAACAACGGGCCGCGCCGCTGGATTTCGAGCGCTGGTTTGGGAACAATGGGTTTTGGGTTGCCGGCGGCGATGGGCGCGAAAATGGCGCTACCCAACGAGCAAGTGATTTGTATTGCTGGCGATGCTAGCATCCAAATGAATATTCAAGAGCTCGGAACCTTAGCACAATACGGCATTAATGTCAAGATTGTGATTGTAAATAACGGTTGGCAGGGAATGGTGCGGCAGTGGCAGCAAGCGTTCTATGGGGAGCGTTATTCGTCCTCGAACATGACTGTGGGGATGCCGGATTTTGTGATGCTGGCTGAGGCTTACGGCGTGAAGGGGATGCTGGTTTCAGGGCCGGATGAGTTGGAGGGTGCGATCGGGCAAATGCTTGCTCACGACGGCCCAGTGCTGATGAACGTGAAGGTGACGAGGGACGAAAACTGCTATCCGATGGTAGTTCCAGGTAAGAGTAATGCTCAAATGGTTGGTTTACCCGAACGGAGTAAATTGGAATCTGCGGAGTTGATTTATTGTCCGAGTTGCGGCGCGAAGAATGTTTCGAGTAATAAGTTTTGTCCTGAGTGCGGGACAAAAGTTTAAGGAGTTTTGAGTGGGGACTTAGGCATTGCTTATTAGTCTCAACTTAAGGTCAAACGTAGTCAGAGATTGCTGTTTATTCCTAAGGCCAGATCCCCCCTTAGCTTGCCCCCTACTCCCCCTTAAGAAGGGGGGAACCGGAGCGATCTCAAAGTCCCCCTTCTTAAGGGGGATTTAGGGGGATCGGGCCTCGGATAAAAGCGAGAGATACAAAGGTTTTGGGGTTAAGTTGACACATATCGGCAATGCTGTGTCCTTACCCGGCTCTGCTATTTGACATTTAACACCATGTCCGCTGGCATCGCATCGAGAGCTTTAATCTGTAATCTCTAAGCATATTTTATGAGCCAGTGTCTAAACCCTGATTGCCTATTCCAAAACCCGTCTGGCTATACAAATTAAAATACATACAGCTTAGATATGCCCTATAAAATAGAGTTTACAACCGAATCTTTGCAATACCTAAAACGTCTCAGATAAACCGATCGTAGTAAAGTAATCGATGCAATTGAAACCCATCTCCTACACAATCCCAGCCAAGAAAGCAAAAGCAGAATTAAACGCTTGCGGGAGATGGATAAACCGCAATATCGCCTGAGAGTTGATGAAATTCGTATTTTCTATGACGTTCGGTACAATATTGTATAAATTATCGTAATTGTTCCTAGAACACAAGCGGCCCAATGGCTGTTGCGTGAAGGAAAAACTACTGAACCAACGGAGGAATAGATAATGAAAACAGTCACTTTGACCGACTTACAAACAGATGTCTCAAAATACCTGAAACTTGCCGAAGCAGAAGACATTATCATCTTGAAAGAAGGAAAGGCGATCGGTGTATTGCGGGGTTTTTCTGATGAAGATGATGCCTTTGATTACGATTTAGAAAATCATCCCCTATTTAAAGAAAGAGTTAGGAAGTCTCGCCAGCAATTTCGAGAAGGAAAAGGCATTAGCCTAGAGGATGTCAAAGCTCAACTTCTCAAAGATAATCTACTCTAAAGTCGAGGCTGAATAATGCGTTATGCCATTCTGATCGAAAAAACACCGAATAACTATTCAGCTTACGCGCCCGATTTACCCGGATGTGCAGCCACAGGCGCAACCCTTGCAGAAGTACAGCAGCAAATTAAAGAAGCGATCGAATTTCACTTAGAAGGATTGCGAGAGGAAGGTTTACCCATTCCCGAACCAACTACGCTATGTGAATATGTCGAAGCACGATAATCTGGTGAAACCAGGTTTCTTGCTATATTTATCGTCACTCAACACAAAAGTCGTAGAAACCGGGTTTCTCGCCCCCATACCTAAGCCTTGAAATGATAATAAACCTATGCTATAATTAAGTTGACATTTTTAACCTCAGATTCAAATATATGCCAACTTTAACTGATATTGGCACTCTGATAATTTCCACACCAGAAACCTGTGGAAATCGCCCCCGCATCGCAGGAACTAGAATCACCGTTCAGCGAATCGCCGTTTGGTACAAGATGGGGATGAGTCCAGAAGAAATTATTGCTGAAATTTCTCACTTAAATTTAGCCCAAGTTCATGGATCACTCGCTTACTACTACGCAAATCAAGAGCAGATAAATGTTGATATTGCGGCGGAAGAAGCTGAGTACGATCGCTTAGCTAATGGATGCAAAGGGGAGAGTTAATCTTGAGCCAAATTCGTTTATATTTAGATGATTTAGAAAAAGTTTGGCTACAAAAGAATTGTTTGGTTTGCTTAGTTTACGTCTAGGCACAGGTGCGTCGCTCGCTCGATTGTCGATTTGTGTTGGGGGATTTTCAAGGGCGACGCACCCTACAACTACTTTACGTCTATGCACAGGTGCGTCGCTCGCTCGATTGTCGATTTGTGTTGAGGGATTTTCAATGGCGACACACCCTACAACAACTGTCAACTGTCAACTGTCAACTGTCAACTGTCAACTGCTATAAATGAATCTTTATTTGGGAATAGATTTCGGTACTACGGGCGCTCGATCGACAATCATTGACTCCCAGGGTACAATCCATTGTGAGACAGAATGCACTTTTGCCAACGCACAACAGCCGGAATTGCCCTCGGTGTGGCAAAATGCACTCTCGGCTGTAATTGAGCAAATCCCCGCAACCATCCGCAATCAGGTAAGCGCGATCGCCCTTGATGGCACATCCTCCACAGTCATGCTGTGCGATACGCAAGGTATACCCGTATGTGAGCCGATTTTATACAATGATGCGCGCGGTGCAGCGGTGACAGAGAGGTTACGGGCGATCGCACCAGCCAACCACACAGTCTTAAGCGCCACATCCAGCCTCGCCAAACTCCTCTGGTGGCAGGAGGGCGGGCTAGAAGCCCACCCCACAACACAATTCAGTCTTTGTGGAACAGGCATCTTGCCTGTTATTGAGAAGCTTTATTTCCTGCATCAAGCCGATTGGTTGGCGTTTTTGCTGCATGGAAAATTAGGAATTAGCGACTATCACAATGCTTTAAAACTCGGTTTCGATGTTGATACTTTGTGCTATCCCGATTGGCTGATCCACGGAATTGCGGGCGCTGTAACGCCTAAATTGCCGCAAGTTGTCGCACCGGGCACGCCTGTAGGGGAATTGAGGGCAGAAGTGGGCGATCGCTTCGGATTTCCACGCCATTGTACAGTTTATGCTGGCACAACCGATAGCATTGCAGCATTTCTAGCAAGCGGTGTCAATTCACCGGGGGAAGCAGTAACTTCTCTCGGTTCAACTTTAGCTGTGAAACTGTTAAGTCATACCCGCGTAGATGATTCGAGATACGGAATTTACAGCCATCGTTTCCCCCCCCTTTGTAGGGGCGGTGCCCCCGTGCCCGCCCTGGCAGGCGATTTGTGGTTAGTTGGAGGTGCTTCTAATACGGGAGGTGCGGTGCTGCGACACTTTTTTACTGATGCTGAGTTAAGAAATTATAGCACACAAATCGATCCAGATCAAGAGAGTTTACTGGATTATTACCCGTTGTTGAAAAAGGGCGATCGCTTTCCAATTAATGACCCCAATTTGCCGCCGAGAATCGAACCGCGTCCGACTGATTCAGTAGAATTTCTGCACGGTTTGTTAGAAAGCATCGCGCGGATTGAAGCGCGGGGATATCAATTATTGCAAGAATTCGGTGCAACTCCTTTGACTAAAGTTTATACTGCTGGCGGCGGCGCCAAAAATCTGGTTTGGAGTGCGATTCGTCAGCGTTATTTGAAAGTGCCTGTTCAAACGCCGATTCATACTGCCGCTGCCTATGGAAGTGCGTTATTAGCGAAGCAGGGAAGTCAATCGATTTTAGATTTTAGATTTGAGGAGTGATCTCGTTTCCGGTTGCATTGGAATTATTAGTAGCAGAAATTAGGAGACGGCAGTGTCGTGTCCCTATTTAGAATAACATTGTAGGGACACGGCACTGCCGTCTCCTCTATCATGTCTGAGTTATCCCTAAAAATCAAGGACAATGGCAAAGCTACCTGATGACATCCTGAACACAATTTTCACATTGCAGCGACGGCTAGTGGAAATCCTCAACGAAACAACCGCCACAGAATATATATTCATGCAGCAGTTTGGCGAGACAGAAGCAACACTCCCGGAACTAGAATCTCTGGATAATATTAAGGAAAGGTTGAGAACCTCTTACAATCGTTTGTACAGGCTTTTGCAGCAGGTGACAGAATCTCAACCCGCTGCGACTGCGGATACGTTAAACTTTCTGTATGGAACGATAGAAGACGGAGAGGCTATTGTCGATGCCTCAGCAGCAAGCATTCAAGAAATCAAAATGGATTGGAACTTACGATGAATCAACAACCTAGAATCCCCGATGCTGAAACCAGAAAGCGACACGTTGAAAATATCCGTGAAGTCTGCCGACAGTTGGACGCTTTCAATTTGAAGTTAGATGAAGCAATTGCCATATTTGAAGCTGACAACCGCCGCCAGCGTCGAGAACGTTTGGCTGGTAAATACAGGCGTGTGGAATCTCAGGTAGTCGAATAAGATATGAGATGTTGGATCATTTTAATAAGTATTTTAGGAACAGGCAAGATGCCTGTTCCACAAAGAGTAAATTTTATTGTGGAACAGGCATCTTGACTGTTAAGCCAGAAGGTTTCCTACGCGATAGCTTTGAATTATTTCTTTTGAGTCCCCTTCTGTTCGGACTTTGGTTGTTTAGTAATAGAAATTAAATAATTTACACATATTTGTGGGATGGGCGTCCCGCCCGTCTTTTCTGGACGGGCGGGACGCCCATCCCACAATAATTAAAATTGTAA
>NZ_JAEQCE010000155.1:0-6666 GCF_020738665.1 Microcoleus sp. PH2017_08_TRC_O_A | reverse complement strand
TACCTTGGGATGGCCGACCACTCAATAGCGCAGGAAGTGAACTCTTTCATTGTAGCTAAAGATGGCTTTAGTTAAGTTTGGGTAAGTTTTACGAAGCAGTTAAGGCAATATTTTTGAGAAGGAGAATTTTTTGATGCGTGCTGGCAGCGGGCTAATCCGGCAACGACAAAAAATTCAATATCTTTGAGATTTTTGCCCTCTAGCTTCTAGTGTTGGGAAACCCTGCGTTAGAATTAAGCTATATATAGACAGGCGTGCAATGTATTGTACCAGTATAAAAAATCGAGCAGGCTTTAGAAGGCGGTAGCTGTGAAACCAATTCGTTCATTAGAAGATGCTTTAAACCGCTGTCAGGCTATGGGAATGCGCTTGAGCCGCCAGCGTCGATTTATTCTAGAGCTTTTGTGGGATGCAAAAGAACACCTCTCGGCTCGCGAAATTTACGATCGCCTGAACCAACAAGCAAAGGGGATCGGTCATACTTCTGTTTATCAAAATCTGGAAGCTTTGTCGAGAGAAGGGATTATTGAGTGCATCGAACGCTCGGAGGGACGCTTGTACGGGAATGTCAGCGACTCTCACTCTCATGTCAATTGTCTGGATACGGCTCAGATTCTCGACGTTCATGTGGAATTGCCGATCGACTTGATTGAACAAATCCAACAGCAAACAGGTGTCAAAATTGTAGACTACCGGATAGATTTCTACGGATATAGATCGGCAGAGTCAGCTACGGCAGCATCAACTGCTAGCGATACGCCAAAAGCTTCGTAAATGATGAGGCAGCCACTGTTAGAAGCAAAAGGGATATTTTTGCTATGGCTGTTCAAGGTATAAAATGATTCAAATATTGATAGTTGCTCGATCGGGCCGAGGTACGTAGTTGGGCTTTAGCCCTCTTTACACATACCTCTAAAGAGGGCTAAAGCCCAACTACGTACCTTGAAACTCAAACTCGATCGCCCAACGTGCCGATCGGGAAATAAAATGTAGCACTAAGTAAAAAAAATAGCTCTACCCTCTATACGTATAAAGTTGGGAGAAAATCCGGGTTTAGTACCCGCTTGATTTTTTAGTCGGCCCGAATCGATCGAAATTTTGTGTAGCAACATTTTCAGAACCCTGGCAAATTTATCTGTGGAGTCAAGACGAAAATCGAAGATCGAAAATTGAAAATCGCTAGACTGACGGGGCTTTCTAATGTTTTTTCAGCTAAACTGCACCGGAAGCAGTGAATAATTGTTGGATAACTGGTATGATTTACGTGCTTCTTGAGCCTAAAATACTTGGAAGCAAGCAGTGGGGCTAGACACGAACCTCACTACAAAACGCCGTAAAGGGAAAAATTGCAAGTACCTTGAAGGAAATTCTAGATCTCCTTAACAGGAGTCAGAAGCCCACATCGCAATCGATGATTTGATGTGGGAGTGTCACGGAGAGAGCGCATTACAGGACAGGCTGAAGTAATGGCGAGACGACAATCTGACCAATTCCACACACCACCCAAATACAACTCATCCCCCAAACCGACGGCACAGTTGAGTGCAGAGGCGACAGGCGATGCAAGTTCCTCCCTCACGGCGTCGCCGAGGGAGGGGAAAAGAACTTTTTGGCAGTGGCAACTGATCTGGCTGAGTCTCCTGGTGGGATTTGGAGTAACGGGTGCCGCTGCATTTCTGTGGCTGCTGACGATGCCACCGCCACCGAATTGCCAGCAACTGTCGCCATTGGCGGCGGACGGAGAGCGACTTTACTGCGCTCAGCAAGCTGCTAAATCGGGCAAGCTAGAACAGCTAGAATCGGCAATAGGACTGGTGCAGGCTTGGCCGAAAGAACACCCGCTATACTCGCAGGGCCAACATTTGATCGGGGAATGGTCGAAAGCCATGCTCGCATTTGCCAGGGCGAAAATTGAGCTGGGCGATTTGAAGGGGGCTCTGGCAATTGTGGCAAAAATTCCGAAAACCAGTCCGTCTTACCCAGAGGTACAGGATGCTGTGACTGCTTGGGAAAAAAATTGGCAGGAGGGTCAAAAACTCTACGATACAGCGCTAGCAGCTTTGAAAAGTGAGGATTTGAGGAAGGCATGGGATTACGCTCAAGCTCTGTTTAAGCTGGAAAATATTTTCTGGAGTCAGAAGCGCTACAACGAGCTGATCCAGCAAATTTCTCTGGAAAGAAACGGCTGGCAGCGCTTGCAAGAGGCTAGAAATTTGGCGCAGGAGGGAACTCCGCAAAAGTTCGCTGAGGCGATCGTCCTGGCTCGCAAAATAGACCCGCAGCTTTTTGCCCGCGGTAAAGCAGAAAAGGAAATTGAGGGCTGGAGCCGGACTTTGCTGGCAATGGCGACTAAGCGGTTGAAGGGGAAGGACCTTCCGGGGGCGATCGAGGCTGCTTCTGTTGTGCCCCAAGATTCGCCACTGTTTGCGGAAGCTCAAGATTTGATGCAGTTGGGTAGGGCTCAGGCGGTGATGTGGAACCAGTCGGTATCGACACCGCTGGCTCAGCACATTTTTACTTTGCTCGAAGGGCAGGGGGCTGCTAGCCAAATTGCTCCGGGCCGACCTCTGTACAAGCAGGCTCAAGTTCAAGTTGAAAGTTTACAGGTGCAGTTTCAAGATTTACTGCGGCTGCAAGTGGCAAGCACGATCGCGAGTTTCGGTCAAATCGGGGCGCTTCAGATGGCGATCGAGCAAGCGCAAACCATCGGGCCTCGTCAGCCGCGGCGGGTTCACGCTCAAACTTTGGTGGCTACTTGGCGCCGCGAAATTCAGCGGATCGAAGACCAAGCTTTTGTGAACCTGGCGAAGCAGTTGGTAGCACCGGGAACGGTTGAAGGACTTAAGGGCGGCATTGCTCAGGTACTTCTGATCTCTCAAAACCGTCCCCGCAGAGTAGAGGCGCAAACTCTCCTGGCTCAGTGGACGAAACGCATAGAAGTTATTCAAGATCAGCCTTTTTTAGATGAGGCGATCGCCCTGGCCAAGCAAGGAAAACTGACCGCGGCTATTGACAAAGCTTCGGAAATTAAGAGCGGTAGGACTCTTTACGCTAAAGCTCAGGATAATGTCTATCAGTGGGTGAGCGAACTGCAAGTTGCTCAGGATCGTCCGATTCTCGATCGAGCTGCGGAATTAGCATCTCAAGGTAGTCTGTCGGCGGCGATTAATATGGCTTCCCAAGTCGGTTACGGTAGGGCGCTGCACTCAGAGGCAGCAGGTGCGATCGGGCGCTGGAGCGCCGAACTCAGAGCCAACACTGCGCCGCCGCCGGAGCCCGCTCGCGAGTACGCGCCGGCTCCGCAACAGGAAGAGTACGCGCCGGCTCCGCGACAGGAAGAGTACGCGCCGGCTCCGCGACAGGAAGAGTACGCGCCGGCTCCGGAGCCTTACTATCCGCCCGCCAGAGAAGAGGCTCCGGCTCCGGCTCCAGAACCTTACTATCCGCCCGCCAGACAAGAGGCTCCGGCTCCGGCTCCGGAACCTTACTATCCGCCCGCGAGGGAGCCGGAACCTTACTATCCGCCCGCGAGGGAGCCGGAACCTTACTATCCGCCCGCCAGACAGGAGGCCCCAGCTCCGGCTCCAGAACCTGCTCGTCCTCCGGCTCCGGCTCCGGAACCGGCGCCTTCGATTCCTCAGCCGGCTGGACCTCCTGATGCTAATTTGATCCCCGAGTAATTGGGTTTTAGGGGAGGCGCGTCTAACATCTCACATCTAAAATATAAAATCGAGTGAGTAATTTACAACTGCTGTCGATCGATCCCGACCCCATTTTCCGACTGGGGCTGAGAGTCGCCTGCGAGCAGTATCCAGACTTGGAAGTTGTCGCAGATGTGGGCACGGGAACCGAGGCGTTGGAGGTTCTGGAAGCTCGATCGACCGCCTCTCTCTGGGCCAAGAAGCCCGTTGATTTGGTAATTTTGGCTGTTGAGAGGTTAAGTTTGCGATCGGGTCTAATACAGACGCTGGCAGTTTGTGGCGAGTTCAAAAATTTGTACCCCAACCTACCGCTGTTGCTCCTAGGTGGGCCGCTCGCACCGGATCAGTTGGGGCAGTTACAAGCTGCGGGCGCGAAGGGCTATTGTCCTAAAGATAGAGATATTTCCGAGACAATAGAAGCTATTCGCGTGGTAGCATCCAGCGGCACTTATTGGCCGACAGATACGCCAGCGAACTCTCAAATAGAGCTAAATTCAGCGACGGTTAAAACAATAGAAAATTCCGCAGCCAATCCAGAAGAAAATGCTGAGAGTCTGACAATTGATACGCCCGTACACAAAAAAATTCTGGCTTATTTTTGTGTGTCTGGATTGCGAGAAATAGATGCAGCTTTGGCAATTGTCAAAGCTGATTTGGAACAGATCAAAGTGGCAGATTCGACAGACTTAGCCACTATTTTAGATGGGATTGTAGTCAGCGGGCGCCGCCGAGAATTGCTGGCTGCTCGTTGGATTGTCAGTCAGTTATTGGAAGTCCGAGGGAAGTCGGAAGAAGTCCGAGGGGAGAAGGAAGAGTCCGAGGGGAGAAGAAAGACGGGAGAAGAAAGAGGGGAGAGTTTGTGGGATAATTCTCAGTTGCAAGTCACGAATTCCCGAGGTTCGGGTCAATCTTTGGTGCTGACAAATAATTGGCAAGGCAGCTTGTTTGACTCGGTGGCTGCTAAATTGCAGGTGGATTTGGTGAATTTGACTGGCGTGCCTTTGGAGATCGATATTTTGCGATCGACAAAACAGCGCGAATTGATGAGTTCCATCCTGCGGAAGTTACGGGAGTTGCTAGAGGAATTGCGCTTGGGGCAAGTGCAGCAAACTCAATTTTCGGAAAAAATGCCTGCTATTTTGCGGGATTTGTGGGAAGCGACAATCATAGATTTTTTTGGCAGATACTATACGCTGCAAACGGGAGAAAATCTGGTTGTTGACAGCAGTCAAACAAGCTTGAAACTACTGCCAGAAAGTCAAGGGGAAATCGCTGCTAATTTATGGGGCGGCAGCGGCGTAGAAGTGGTGCCGGTGCTGCTGGCAGATGAAACAGCAGTTGCCACGGAAATCCTTGATAAAATTCCGATGACAGTTGATTTATTTGCACATTTGCTATTTGAAATTCCCCTCACAGTTGACAATCTTTCTTGTGTTGCTGGCAGCCCGCAAGCGATGCAGCGAGCAGAAGCTTTGTTGGAAAATTTGGTAATTCAAGTTGCTAGCGGAGTCGTGCAGCCTCTGCTCAATAATTTTGCAGATATTGAGGAAATCAAGCAAACTTTTTACGATGGCAAGTTGATTTCAACACGAGAAATTGAGCGGTTTCGGAATGATTTATCGTGGAGATATCGCTGGGATAGCTATTTTGTAGAACCTAAAGCTATTTTTGAAAGCAGGTTTTGGCTGTTTGTGTTGGGCGATTCTGGAATTAAGAGAATTTCTATTTATGCTCCAAGAAATCTGGAGTTAGCACAGTTGTCTGGGTGGCAGTTGGCTTTAACTTTGGTGCTGGAAACTCGGGATGCGATCGCACCTAGGGTTCGCGCTGTTATTTCGCTGTTGGGTACTGCTGTTGTTTACGTTTTGACTCAAGTTATCGGGCGGGGAATTGGTTTGATCGGGCGGGGAATTATCCAAGGTATTGGCAATTCTTTGCAGGATAGCAAGTTTGGCAAAAATGGCTGAGGGAACAGTTGACAGTTGACAGTTGACAGTTGACAGTTGTCCGAGAAGGGTTAAAAACCGCAAAGCCTGCCAGAATTATTTCGTTTGTCCGAGGGGTGCATCTGGGTTTGGCAAATATGTTTGTAGGGGCGAAGCATGACCTCCGTGAATATGAGAGTATAACTAATAACTTATATGCGGTCATGCTTCTTCAGGCTTCAAAAACCAGAGGCACCCGAAGAGTGAACAGGACAATGTACGGGAGTGAACGGATTGAGATAAATCAGTATGATGAGAGATAATTGGTAATTGTTAATTGATGATTGATGGTATTATAGATAATGAATTAATGTTATAAGGTTGACTTTTTATGAGTATTATGATAGCGATTGATGCCGATCGCATAAACAGTTTAGATTTGTCTCCGGTGCGGACTGTTATTGAACAGTGGCTGGCCACAGGAGCGATCGCCCAAAACGAACAACAGGTACAATTTGAAATTGAGTATCCGCGCGAAGAATTAGATCCGCGAGAAATATCGGAACTTCCCGAAGTGCGGCTGTGGTTTATTCGCTTGGATGCTTGTTATCCTTGGTTGCCATTTTTGCTGGATTGGAAAGCCGGAGAATTGGCCCGGTATGCCGCGATGTTAGTGCCGCACCAATTCCACCGCACCCAAGGCATTCAGTACAATCCTGAAGCTTTGGAAATGTTTTTGATGAGCAAAATTTTTGTGTTGACTGATTGGTTGAACCAGCAGGGAATTCCGAGTAAATCGAAGTTGATGGCAATGTCGCAGATGTTTGGTTACGATTTGGATGATGCTTTTTTTGATGTCATCGTGCCTTATTCGGGTTTGTGATTTCCTGGATGAATCGGCGGTTAGTTGAAACTGGTTCCAATCACCTCGTATTTCAATTACCCGGCGGTTGAAACCGCGTCTACACAAACCAAACCCACCTCCGTGGGTTAAAGATTTTATTTGATAATTTTCCATCTCCGAATACCTTCTTCGTCCA